>NZ_JBFXHJ010000047.1:0-14803 GCF_050177135.1 Methanomethylovorans sp. | reverse complement strand
ACAAGGTCTGGCTCGAGCTGAGCAAGGACGGCGAGTACCTTGACGACGAGGTCATTACAGTAACTGATTCCGATGTTGACAACAGTACCTGGGACTACGAAGAGGATGACGTAGGCGGCGAAGATGACGTAGTCATCATGAGAGCACACGTCAATGAAGTATTCCAGGGTCAGGTCGACAGCCTTGCAGTGATCGAAGGTCTGTGGCTTATATCCAACGAACCTATGGAGATCGCAGGCGACGATGAGTTCGATGAGCTCGAGGTCACCAATGTCGGTACCAACAGCCTTACACTGGCAAACAAGGATGACATCACACTCAGCGCAGATGATGAGTTTGTCATTGCAGGCGACATCAGCATCAAGACCGCTGACTCCGATGATGTAAGGTTCTACTTCATGAAGGTCATTACCGAACCAGGCACCCATGAGGTAAGGAGTTCAGTTGCAGAAGGCGACGCAGACTTTGATTACAGCTCATTCGCAGGTTTCTACTATGATCTTAATGACAACCTCTACTCAGAGGAACTGAGTATAGATTCCGATCTATCCAGCGATGAGAGGACCATTGAAGAAAATGACCTCACCTACACCACTACCCTGCAGTATGTAGACTATGAATTTGATGAGTGGGTAGCTAATGACCAGTATCCAAAGATGGGCTTCCTTGCAGAGGAATATGTGCCGGTCAACGACAAACCAGATGTGCTTTCCAAGCTGTTGCTTGACAGTGATGACAAGTACACTCTCAGAGTCGGTCAGACCCTTGACCTTGGTGAGGGCTACACGCTTACACCAAAGCAGATAGATGTTGAAGGTGACAAGGTCTGGCTCGAGCTGAGCAAGGACGGCGAGTACCTTGACGACGAGGTCATTACAGTAACTGATTCCGATGTTGACAACAGTACCTGGGACTACGAAGAGGATGACGTAGGCGGCGAAGATGATGTAGTCATCATGAGAGCACACGTCAATGAAGTATTCCAGGGTCAGGTCGACAGCCTTGCAGTGATCGAGGGTATGTGGCTTATATCCAACGAACCTATGGAGATCGCAGGCGACGATGAGTTCGATGAGCTCGAGGTCACCAATGTCGGTACCAACAGCCTAACTCTGCAGAACACCGATGATATCACACTCAGTGCAGATGATGATCTGCTGCTGGCAGGCAACATGAACATAAAGGTTGCAGACAGCGATGATCTCCGCTACTATCTGTACGCAGAATACACCATCGGAAATGTAACTGAGCCAACCGAGCCAACTGAGCCAGTCACACCAGGCGAAGAGACTCCAGTCACACCAGGCGAAGAGACTCCAGTCACACCAGGTGAAGAGACACCAGTCACACCAGGCGAAGAGACTCCAGTCGAAGAGACTCCAACCAACGAGACTGAGACTCCAGACACTCCAGGATTTGAGGCAATCTTCGCAGTTGCCGGTCTCCTGGCAGTTGCATACCTTGTCAGAAGGAACTAAGTAAGCTAAAATGAGAAGGGATTAAACCCTTCTTATATCTCTTTTTTTAAAAATTGATTTATTTATATCTATCATCTTCTTTGGTCGAAGATCGATTTAATAATTAATGAAGTTCTTATTAGCGAAGTATTTACATCCGAGGTAATACCATGAAGAAACAGTTAAGTTTAGTGTTGATATTTGTAGTATTGTTCATGGGTTTCTCCGGCTGCGTATTCAAAGGGAACGATAACAATAATTCCTCTGATGGGCCGGCTGTCCCAGTAGAAAGTGTTTCTGAACTTGTGGCACTTAAGAATATTCCATCAGGCTTTGAATACCTTGGCAACAAGTCGATAACTGCAGATGGTGTGAACAAAGACTACGCTAAAGCAGAGAATGTCGTAGAGGCTTCTGAGGGTATCTACAAGAGTACAACTCTGGATTACTATGTCACAGGAATAAATTTCTCAGATGAGGCATCTGCGGAATCTTTCGTTACTAGTTACAAGTCAACGTTCCAAATGCTCAAGAACAATGAAACGCTTAAGCAGGTTGAATTCAATGGACATGAAGCTACAAGGGCCCTAAGTTATTCTACTGTAGGGGGTAAACAGGTTCCAAGATACAAGTATTTCTGGAATAACGAGAACTTTGTCTTCATCATTGAGGGGAACTCTGAAGATCCTGCTGTAGGGCTTGATTTTGCAAAGGCAATAGGGTACTGATAACGTCATATAAACTTTCTTTTTTTTATATGCGATTCCAATCGATACGCTTTAATATGAAAATACCCTTCTAGATGCTACGCTATGCCCGGATAGCCTAGTCGGTTGGGGCGCCAGACTCATAGGGAAAATTAACGAGTGCGTCCATATCTCCTGAGATATCTGGAGGTCGCGTGTTCGAGTCACGCTCCGGGCACTAATTTTTAATTCAATTCATTATTTTCGTAAGCACATTTTTGTTGTATTCTGCAAGTTATTTCAACTCTTTCTTCCATTTTTTCTCAAATCTCTTCCTCCGTCATCGCGCAAAACATATATGCTGTCAGCAGGTACATAGCCTCATGAACTTTCAGATCCTGGATGCGGATTATGTAACCGAAGGTACTGTTCCTGTTGTGCGCCTCTTCGGCAGAGCTGAGGACGGTAAGAGTGCCTGCTGTTATGTGCCGGGATTTGAACCATATTTTTATGTGAATGCTTCCGGTGAGCTTGACCTGATCTGCAAGCTCATAAAGGAACGTTTTGACGTGGTCAAGAATGTCGAGATTGTCCAGCGGTTTGAGCCAGTGGGATATCAGAAGTCCAAAAAGCCCATGATACAGGTCACGACCTATGAGCCAAGGCATGTTCCTGAGATCCGTGACGACATACTCCAGATCCCCGGAGTAATAGAGGTATACGAGACCGACATACTGTTCAGGAACCGCTTTTTGATAGACAGGGGACTGCATGGCATGGGCTGGGTATCAGTTTCCCCCTCGCAGGAAGCCCATCCAGGCGGTAAGATCTATTGTGACACCGTCTGCTCGGACAGGCAGCCCGTCGAAGTGGATAAGCTCCCTAATGCTCCTCTTAAGTTCCTTTCCTTTGATATCGAATGCCTGCCAATAGGCGGCTCCATGCCTTCTCCGGACGAATCTCCTGTGATCATGATCAGTCTCACATTTGCCCCAGCCTACAACGGGTATAATACTATAGTGCTTGTGGCAAAGCCTGTCTCAGGCGCGGGTCCTGATGTAGAGTCGCTACAAAACGAAGAGTCCATGTTCAAGCGGTTCTTTGAGATTTTAAGGGACTATGACCCCGATATACTAATTGGTTACAACATCAACGATTTCGACATTCCTTACATTAGTGATCGGATCAAGTTCCTTGCAGACTCTGGCGTTACTATAGACTCTGGCTCAGGGCGCGACGGGAGGCCAATGAGCTACCGGAAGATAGGAACAATGACCCTGATCTCACTGACCGGGAGGGTTGTGGTCGATGTCCTCCCTCTCATCCGCAGCCAGTTCAGTTTAAAGAGGTACACCTTACGCAATGTAGCCAAAGAACTGCTGGACCGGGAAAAGCTTGACGTGGCACCCTCAGAAATGGAAGATCACTGGAATGATGAAGGCGAAAAACTTCTCAAGTTCATAGATTATGCAAGGCGCGACTCCGAACTTGCCATGGAGCTGGTCATGAAACTCCAGTTACTTGACAGGTACATAGCCATTTCCAGGGTAAGTGGTTCCCTCTTACAGGAAGTCATTGATGGAGGCCAGACATCTATGGTAGAGAACCTTCTGCTGCGTGAATGCCGCATTAGGGATCGTGTGATACCTCCCAAACCCGATGATAATCTTGTCTATGCCAGGAACAAGAACAGCGAGGGTTTGAAAGGAGGTGCAGTGCTGGAGCCTAAAAAAGGCCTTCTTGAGAACGTAGTGATACTCGACTACAAGTCCCTCTACCCCACTATAATGATGGCTCACAATCTTTGCTATACAACGGTTGTTGAGAAAGATATTCCTGAGGAAGGCGAGACCATTACTCCACCATCTGGTGGGAGATTTGTAACAGCAGATGTTTCAAAAGGGATCATGCCCACTATCCTGGAAAATCTGCTCAACCGAAGGATAGAGACCAAGAAGCGCATGAAAGGTATATCCAATGAGGATGAATACAGGGCTCTCGATGCCACCCAGTTTGCTCTGAAAATATTGCTGAATAGCTTTTATGGCTATGCAGGCTATACACGTGCACGTCTGTACAGTCTTACCCTTGCAAACGCCGTCACGAGTTTTGGAAGGGAGAATATTATCACCACACGTTCACTTATAGAGGGTACCATACGTACCATATACCTCAAGGATGGTAATTCCTATCTACAAAGTGAGATAGCACCCGATCCTTTGAACAAGGATGTTTTCCTCTCCGTGGTGTATGGAGATACTGATAGTGTCTTTGTGCAATGCACAGGAAAAAGTGAGATATCACTTGAAGATGCAGAGCTTGTAGGTAAGAAGATATCTGGTATAGTTTCGGCCTCTCTGCCCGATCCAATGGAACTGGAGTTCGAGTCCATCGCAAAACGTGCTCTTTTCATAGCAAAGAAAAGGTATGCTATCTGGGTATTTGAGCGGTCTGGTGATGGATGGAAAGATGGTATAAAGGTCAAAGGCATGGAAACAGTCCGTAGAGACTGGTGTGAACTTACATCCAAGACCCTGAACAGAGTACTTGAACTAGTTCTTAAGGAAGGTGAAGTAGAGGCAGCAGTGCGGCATGTGAGGAAAGTAGTAGATTCTATACGTAACCTTGATGTCACAAAGGACAAGGATATCATAGATGATCTGATCATGACGCGCATGTACTCAAAAAGGCGTGAACACTATAAGAACAAACAGCCCCATATTACCGTTGCTGAGAAGATGGAACAGAGAACCGGCTCTCTTCCACCTGTGGGTGAACGCATACCTTTTGTCATCACTGCAGGTAAAGATCTATTCGTGAACCGTGCAGAAGACCCGGAATATGTCCGCGAGAATAATGTACCTCTTGATGTTGACTATTATATCAAGAAACAGATCCTTCCGCCGGTGGAGAGGATCCTAGGGGTATTCGGTGTAGACCTTGCAAACCTTGACTATGATTCGAAACAGACAGGCCTGTCAGATTTTACAGCCGGTCCCTCTGAAAAAAAGATCAAGAGCTCGGTTTCAAGGAAACCAGATCAAGAGGGACAATCACCGAACAGCGGTTCCCAAAGTTCTCTCTTCGATTTCTGATCAGTTAAGCCTTACTCTTTCCGCTGTCACCAGATATACTATACTTTGGCATAAATTGCATACATGGTCGCCGATACGTTCCATGTATCTCAGGACAAACAACAGGTGTGAAGCATCACTGATAATGGTGTTGTTCTTGTTCATTATCTCTATGTATTGTTTCTCATTTTCAAAGAAAAGTTTGTCTAATTTGTCATCCTCTTCTGTAATTCTCTTGGCAAGTTCGGCATCTGAATTCTGAAAAGCTACAATCGTGTCCTCCAGCATCTTCTCTGCTATACTTCCCATAGCGAATATTCTTGACAGCAGTGGCTCTATATCGGCAATTTCTCCTTCCACCTCTAAAGTCACCCATGCAATGTTACTGGCAAGGTCACTTAATCTCTCCAGATCAATAGCCATTGTAAGGCATGAAGTTATAAGTCTCATATCTCCAGCCATGGGTTGCTGAAGAGTTATAAGATTTGATACGCACTTATCTATCATCATCTCATGCTCGTCTACGATATCGTCCATTGAAATAGTTTCCTCGGCAAGTGCCTTGTCCAGTTTTTTGAGAGATAAAGTAGCGTTTTTTACCATGTCCAGTGAGGTTACAGCCATTTCTATTGTATTAGCTTTCAAAATCTCTAGGTTTCTCTGGTATTTTTCTCTTGACATGTATTCACCCGAACCTTCCAGTGATGTAATCTTCTGTCGGTTTCATCTTCGGATTCTCAAATATCTGCTCAGTTTTGTCATATTCTATGATATCTCCCGTGAGGAAGAAAGCAGTATAATCTGATATCCTTGCAGCCTGTTGCATGTTATGTGTGACTATAACTATGGTATATTTCTTTTTGAGCTCCATTATAAGCTCTTCTATCTTGGAGGTGGATATTGGATCAAGGGCACTGCAAGGTTCATCAAATAATATTACTTCAGGCCTAACAGCCAGGGTTCTTGCAATACATAGTCTTTGTTGTTGTCCTCCGCTAAGATCAAGGGCAGATGTTGTCAATCTTTCGGCAACTTCCTCCCACAGAGCTCCAGATCTTAGGGCATCTTCCACCACACTATCGATGTCTTTTTTAGCAACACCGTGTATTTTAGGTCCGTACGCGATGTTGTCATGGATGGACATTGGGAACGGGTTTGGTTTCTGGAACACCATGCCTACTCTTTTTCTAAGATCCACGACATCGATATCCTTGGAGTAAATGTCCTTGTTATCTATTTTTACGCTGCCTTGTATCCGGCAATTCTTTACAAGATCGTTCATTCTGTTAAGACACCTTAAAAATGTAGATTTCCCACACCCTGAAGGCCCTATAAGGGCTGTAACACTGTTCTTAGGTATATCAATAGAAATATCGTGAAGTGCATGGTTCTCACCATACCATAGATTAAGCCCTCTTACTTCTATCTCGGTCTGGTTTCCGTTATTAGGTTCTGACATCTGCTTACCTCTTTATTAATTTCTGAGTTTTCTTCGATAATGTCTCCGTATCATGACAGCTATCATGTTGAAACTGAGGACTATGGCCAGCAGTACCAGTGCAGTACCATATTGTATAGGCCTTGTTTGAGCGATATTAGTACCAGCGGTGGCAATTACATATAAATGATAAGGAAGTGCCATGAATTGGGAATATATTGAATCAGGAAGCCTTGGAAGAAAATACGCAGCCCCTGTTAACAATATAGGTGCTGTTTCTCCTGCAACTCTACCCACTGCAAGGATAGTGCCTGTTATCATCCCTGGAATGGCAGGAGGTAGTACGACCTGTCTGATAGTCTGCCATTTAGTGACTCCAAGTGCCAGTGAAGCATAGCGGTATTCTTCGGGTACAGTTATTAGTGCTTCCTGGCTTGCTCTGATTATGATCGGCAGAGCCATTAGTGCAAGGGTCAGCGCTGAAGCGATCAATGAGGCTCCATATCCCAGGTACTTCACAAACATCGCAAGTCCGAAAAGGCCAAACACAACGGATGGTGTTCCTGCAAGGTTGATGATAGCCATTTCTATGATCCATTTGGTTCTTCCCGGTTGCGCATATTCATTGAGGTATATGGAAGATAGTATCCCTAAAGGCAAAGCTACGCCCATCGATCCAATTATCAGATATACAGTTCCCAGTATAGCAGGGTATATCCCGCCTTCTGTCATTCTGTTCCTGGGCATCTCTGTGAGGAAATCGATGCTAAGGACACTATATCCTTTTAGGGTTATTTGCAGAAGTAATATTACAACTAAAGATACTACCAGGGCAGTTCCAAGTCTGAGAAAGGAAAAAGCTATCTTTTGATCACGTTTCGCTTTGCTTGTCATTGTCCTGCCCCCAGGTTGAATCTATATTTTCGTTTTATGTATTCTGCAATAATATTGGTGATAAAAGTGGTTATAAACAAAATAGAACCTATGGCAAAGAGCGCATAGAAGTGTTCACTGCCTTGTGGTACTTCTCCCATTTCCAATGCAATGGTGGCAGTCATGGTCCTCACAGGAGCAAAAAGCCCATCCGGGAAACCGGGTATTACTGCAGTGTTCCCTGTGACCATCATCACTGTCATTGTTTCTCCTATGGCTCTCCCGATGCCCAGCATCACAGCAGCAGATATTCCTGACAGGGCAGCAGGAACGGTTACTTTGTAAATGGTTTGCCATTCTGTAGAACCAAGGGCAAGAGATCCTTCTTTTATAGCGCGGGGTACCGAGCTGATCGCGTCTTCAGAAATGGATATGATCGTGGGTAATGCCATTATTCCTAACATTATAGAACCAGCAAGTGCATTTTGTCCGGTCGGGAGATCTAAAGTATTCTGAAGCAGAGGAACAAGGACTACAAGACCAAAGAATCCATAAACAACTGAAGGAATCCCGGCAAGGATCTCTATGAGAGGTTTAAGTATGTCTGCTTCTTTTACCCCTGCAAGTTCTGAAATGTATATAGCCACTGCAATTCCGAGAGGTACTGACAAAACGATAGCTCCAAATGTAACTATCATTGATCCGAATAGTAAAGGCAGCAATCCGAACTGATGTGGTTGGGATGTAGGGTACCACCTAGTACCTGTAAGGAATTCTATTAATGGGTATTTCTGGAACAGAGCAAGCCCATCTTTAAATAAAAAGATACAAATGAGAAAAAGGATGACCACTGCTGTTACTCCTGAGAGATATAGCAGGGATTCGATCACTTTTTCTCTGTATAATCCTTTTTTCATTTCGGATCCTTTTTCTTGATCTTATTGGACAGCAGGGAAGTATCCCACCTCAGTAACTATTGACTGGCCTTCGGCACTCATCACATAATCGATGAATTCTTTTGTAAGTTCCTGAGGTTCGCCGTTAGTATAGTAAAATAACTTCCTTGCCAATGGGTATTCTCCACTAAGGATCTTTTCTTGGGTTGCGGGTACGAATATTCCATCTCCTCCGTCAAGTGCAAGAGCCTTTACACTGTTGTCTACGTATGCATACCCAATGTATCCGATAGCCCCTTTGTTCTGGGCAATTTCCTGGACAATGGCTCCGGTTGCAGGTTGGACAAGTGCGTCCTGACGGTATTCGCTTCCTACAAGGATCTCTTCCTTGAAGTATTCGTATGTACCTGAACTACTGTCTCGACTGATGACGGTAATTTTTCGGTCCTCGCCACCAACATCTTTCCAGTTACTTATATTCCCATCGTAAATGGCTTTTAGCTGGGTGAAGGTCAATTGACTTACAGGGTTCTCGGGGTTTACAACAACAGCGATACCATCCCATGCAATTGTGGTTTCGAGTGGATTGATACCATTTTGTTTTGCTTCTTCTATCTCTGAGTCTTTCATTGATCTTGAAGCCATGGCAATTTCCACTTCACCATCGATAAGAGCAGCTATTCCTACTCCTGAGCCTCCACCAATTACTGTTATACTTTTGTCAGCATTCTTGAGCATAAACTCTTCAGCTTCTGCCTGGGATAAGGGGAGTACTGTATCAGAGCCTTTTACAATAATGCTCTGTTTGACACCTGTTCCTTCCGAAACATTTGATGTTTCTTCTGCGTCACCGGCTTCTTCTGTGCTCTTATCCACACAGCCAATTCCTGCAAACGTGAACCCTACAACAAGGAACACAGTTATGAGGATAAATGTTTTGTAAAGTTTTGTTCTTTTGAACATGATTCTTCTCCTCTTTGTTTGGATTTTCCAATTTGAACACACTATATGTGTAGATAAGTATTCTGTAAATACAATATATTGCTCTATACTTTCTATTGAGTTCTATGTCTAATATAATCTCTATATAGTTTCCGTGATTCTAATGTTCTATATTCGTTTTAATTTTCAGGACGGTCAATTTAGTGTTCAAGCGAACAATTCCTGATGAGTAACAAAAGTGGGAAATAGGGTTATTGAAATACTGGTAAGTATGCCAGATCTACTCATAAAGAATGCCAAGATATTCTATGGCAATTATCTTCAGCCTGCAGAAATAGTAATAGATGAAGGAAAGATCAGCAGGATAGCAAAAGAGGCAGATGTAATAGCTGGTGAGGTAATTGATGCACAGGGTTCTCTGGTTCTGCCAGCGGGAATTGATGTCCATGTGCATTTCAGAGAGCCGGGGCTTACTCAAAAAGAGGACTGGTATACCGGTTCGTGTGCAGCTGCTGCTGGTGGTATCACAACGGTGATAGATCACCCTAACACTCTCCCTCCTACAGTTGATAAAAAGTCCTTTGAAGAAAAACTTAAGCTTGCTTCCCGTAAATCCATTGTAGATTTTGGTATTCACGGAGGAGTTACAAATAATCTTGAAAAACTGAATGAGTTATGGGAGGAAGGAGTTACAGCATTTGGTGAGATCTTTATGGCCGAATCCACCGGGGGCCTCAATATTGATGAGATAACGCTTGAAGGTGCCTTGAAAATATTGAATGAGCTGGGAGCACTTGCTGTCATCCATGCAGAAGACGATAGCATCCGTCTGGAATGTGAAGCATTATTAAAAAATGACATGTCGCCTTCTTCACATTCAAAGGCAAGGCCTAATATATGCGAGGCTACAGCAGTGCAAAAAGTAGTGGGAATCCTTCGGAACACTGGCACAAGAGGTCATATCTGTCATGTTAGTGCTTTTGAGTCAGTAGGTGTGCTAGGCAGAGATCGGTATATTGCACGGCAAAAAGGTCTATCACCTATCACATGTGAGGTTACGCCTCATCATCTTTTCCTTTCTACCCGGGATTGGGAAAGACTGGGCTGTTATGGTAAAATGAACCCTCCTCTTAGGGACAGAAGAAGTGTCAAGTTCCTTCTGAACTCATTGAATGATGGCACTGTGGATATTGTTGCTTCAGATCATGCTCCTCACTGTGAAAGCGAAAAAGACGTAGATATTAAGACGGCCCCATCGGGGGTTCCAGGGGTGGAAACCCTAATGCCTCTGATGCTAATGGCAGTTAAGAAGAATCTTCTTCCTCTGGGACGCATGATAGATGCCACAAGTGCTGGTCCAGCCCGGATATTTGGTCTGGACAGGCATTCTAAAGGCAGGTTAGAAGCAGGTTTTGATGCTGACCTTATTATTGTGGACACAAAAAAGGTTACTTCTATAAAAGGTGATCATTTGCATGGAAAGGTAGGCTGGACTCCTTTTGAAGGGATTGAGGCTATCTTCCCCGAGATTACGATATCAAGGGGTGATATTATATGGGACGGGGAGATAGCGGCTTCCTATGGAAGAGGTAATTTCTTGCCGGGACAGGGGAAGGTCATGAACATTGATGGACATTTTTGAGAAATTTATGTCCACAGAACCATAACCTTTTAAATATATAATACTATATTATGTTCATGGTGTTGTGATGAAATCCAAATTCGCTATTCATACTACTCTAAGCGGCGATGCCATCAAGGTCCTTGAAAGATATGAGAAGGACCTGGGTGCCAAAAATGTAGTCTTAGAGAAAGCTTTACTTAATCTGGATAATAGTCGATTCAAAGCTAAACTTGATACACAGAATATTGATAGATTACTCAAAAGGGTACCTACTGGAGTGCCAGGGCTGGACGAATTCTTGGAAGGGGGTTTCCCAAAGGGTTTTTCAATTGTAGTGACAGGCCCTCCAGGAACAGGCAAGACAACTTTCTGCATGCAGTTCCTGATGGAAGGCGCAAAGAATGGTGAGAGATGTATTTTCTTTTCATTTGAAGAAAGGGCTCAGCAGCTAGTTCAACATTTCATGAGATTTGGTTGGGATATAGGTAAATATATTGATGATGGTTATTTGGAAGTCTTCGGTATATCTATGCTCACTTCTGAAGAGATGATCGAGATCATAGAATCTCACAAACCTGATAGGGTTGTGTTTGATTCTCTGAACGTATTTACAGCTCCTGATGAGTTCAGGCGGTCCACTTCATGGCGTGCTTTGCACAGGTTACTTAAAAAGGATAAGATAACTTCATTGCTAGTCACTGAAAAAAATCATGGTATTGAGAAAAAGCAGTTCGATGATTACGATTTCCTGGGTGATGGCATTGTTTTCCTTGATTTTATCCAGACAAATGATATTGATACTACTCCAATGCCTGTCATGGCAATACAGAAAATGAGGGCTACTCGTATAGATCATACTCCTCAGCCCTTCAGGTTCACAGCTACGGGTATTGCTAAATATCGTGCATTGAATCTCCCTCAAAAGATCCTGCAGGACAAAATGGATCAGCGTCGTACAGAAAGGGATTTAGGTATAGTATGACAGGAGGCTTGCGATCAATGCCATTATATATATTGCCCTGAAGCTTCCCACGCCGCCTATGCTTATATAGGCACTTCCATTTTTTTCTCGATCTAAAGTAAGTAAGGATGCCACACACCCTGCAATTATTCCTGTTGTACTTGAAATAAATATCACGCTTTCTGCACTATCCGTAGAAAGAAGAAAGGTTAGAGGCAACGATACAAGTCCAATGTAGTCAGGTACTTCTATTCCAACCCCATCAATTATCTCTGATGCAAGAAAGGCTATAACTGTGATTATCAGGGCTATCTCCAAAGATGTTGTGATAGGTCCTGTTGCTAGGAGAAAGATAATTGCCAGAAGAGGTATTACCGCTCCCCCAAAGTTTATAGTTAATTTTGTGTCGAAGACTCTTTCTTTTGGGGTTATGAGTTCTTCTGATACAGGTACACTGTATATCTTTTCCAGCATGAACGCATGCTGAGAAAGAAGTTCAGGTTTTCTTGTACGTATGCTAGCTATAGGTATTTCGATATTCCTCGCTATAAGCATTAAGAGAAGCATTAGAAAAAGAGGAACAGAAGTTATGTGTCCTATGTTCAACTTGTTCTCATAAAAGAGAACAGCCATTGGAAGTATGATCAGCCCGAACACTACAATCTGTTTTATTTCAGAACTATTAACATACCCTCTCATATCTGCCCTCGCACAATGTATTTGTAGGTATCTATAGCTGGGATCTTATCAGCATTTGTTTTTTCTTTTCAAGTAAACCATATACTTGTCCATGTGTAGCACCACCTATCAACATTTCAATGGCAGTTCTTATTATTTGATTCTGCTCTGGAGTGCCTAGGATGCTTACGGTTTTACCATAGACGGAAATCTTCACTCCTATCATACTTTCCATGATTTCTCTGGTCTTGCCAGCTTTTCCAATGATTCGACCTTTAAGGCGTATCATCTCTTGGGGCGTACCAGCAGAGTTTGACAGATCAATGGTCTCAAGCATCATCATTTCGTCATCCATCAATGCCATAGCCTTTTCCGGATTAAATCCTCTGGCTATAGCATGGATCACATCAAGTGCTCTCAAGGACTGGATAGGGTCCTCTCCAGGTATAACCTCCACAGTGCCGTTTTCACTGTCTATTTCAATGGTAGCTGTTGATAACTGTTCAATAAGGTTTTTGACCTGGCCTTTTGGACCTATTATCGCTCCTATTCTGTCATGTGGTACTTTGATGTGAGTCATGATCATGCTCCTTCTTTTCTTTTGTCACGAATGTATAAATGTCATTTTCATTTGATATGATGCTATATTTCTTAAAATAGCGGACAATGTTCTGAATGTCCCTATGCAGAAACTGGTCTGCCCTTGGATGTTCAAGCGTAACTGATTGCCCCATGTCTATCAATATTGGCTCCATTAATTCTGTTTCAATCAGTACATTATATTCACTAAGGTCTGCGTGTATAAGTTCTGCATCCATATAGAGCCTTTTGATGTAGTCAATGAGCATATCAAATACTTTTTTGGCAGTTGTTTCTTCCAGTCGCACATCTTTTAAAAGGGGGTATGGCTTTTCATCTTTTCCGGCAAATTCCATCACAAGTATATTCCTTTCAGTTATGACTGGCTTTGGGACCTTTATTCCAACTTCGCTGGCCCTTAGTAGATTACGGTATTCTTTTTTTGTCCAGGCAAAAACGATATCCTTTTTTGTATGCCTTACATCTCTGAAGCGAGGGTCTCCCATTATATAATCTTCCATTGAGTTGAAAGTACTGCTATTGATGCGGTATATTTTTATTGCAAGGCTATGGTCTTTGCCATCTGCTAAAAATACATTTGCTTCTTTGCCTGTGCTTATGGAGCCCCCTAAAGCTTCTATTATGCCTTTGCTGGATAGGGTGTATAGTGCTTTTAATGTCGCTTCATCAAAAACATTTTCTGTGACTTTGATCTTTTCGCTATCTTTTTGTTTGATCCTTCCGCTATCAACTAGCGTATCCATGGTTTTGATTTTGTCCTCTATTGCTTTCTTCATATTTTCATCGGCTCTTTAAAAATCCTTTGCGCTCAAGCCAGTTAACCTGCGGACGAGTGTATTTCCATATCACATCTGCTTTTGTGTCCTGAAAATCCCAAGGTACGGCTATGACGATGTCTCCTTCTCTTATCCATGTTTTTTTCTTCATAGAGCCTGGGATCCTCCCCATTCTTACAACACCATCCATACATCTGAGTTTCACCCGATTAGCACCAAGCATGTTCTCTACTATGGCCAATACCTCTCCTTGGTCCTTTCGGGGTGTACGCACTCTGGTTATGCTGCTTTCCGGGTTTTCGAAATCGCTGTTATTAGGTGACAGTTTGATTCCTCTTTGAATTTCTTTTTTACTCTGATATTGATATGGTTGCTTAGAATAAGTGTATTTGCTATACATTGCGTATTGTTAAAGTTTGCGAACATATGGCGTTAGGTTTGTTTTCTGGTCAATCATGTTATCCTTAGGAGGATTAAAAACATATCTTATTTTATGGGCATGATATCTTTATATACAATTACGTTCTTTGTATGCTCCCTCGCGGGGATCTAGTTGTTCTCGCGACATTGATTCTTTTCTGTAATCATTTACAGAATACGAGTCAATAAGAAAGTATATATACGTTCAAAGCGTATAATTATAATCTCGAGTATGGTGGTGAATTCGGCCGTAATGTCCGTTTTGTTGTGTTCGTGCCTTGTTTCGCAAGGTATATATACGAAGACGGTCATTAAGGTGATTCCCGCACAACAACTGTTGTGCGTGACAATCACCGCCTTATCGTAAGTGGAGACAGG
>NZ_JBFXHJ010000046.1:0-14894 GCF_050177135.1 Methanomethylovorans sp. | reverse complement strand
ACCAGAAGTGGTTTTCCTAAAAATAAATATACTTCTGCGACAATCCTAACTTAAATCTTATTGATGGGGGATGAATGATGAAAAGTATTTATGATTATCTTCAAGAAGAGATCAATGGTTTAGAAGGGTGTTTTGATAAGTTTATACTTTATATTCCTGATTTTTTCACATTACTGTGTGATCTGCTTCGTCAAAACATTGATTCCGAAGATCGAAGGATCATTAATTCTGCATTGGCATATTTTGTAGTTCCAAATGATCGGATCTATGAAGAAATTTATGGACCCATGGGATACGTTGATGATGTTTATGTCTGCACTTTTGTGTTGAAAAAAATACAAGAAAAATATGGTTATGAGTTCCTTGAGCAACTCTGGGACCATGATGAACAAATTGATCAAGTATTGGATTACAGCTACAACAAAAGTTTACAGCTTCTTGGAAATCAAGATCTCATCAAAGAGATATTGAAGTATTCTGGTTTAGACTAGATCAGTTATATGTATATCAAACGAAAAAGAATTGACCCAGATCATTAACCTATTGTAGCAAAAAATCGTACTATCTGAGGCATCTAAATCCTTAAAATCCAAGCCACAGAAATAAGCTGTCAAATGCCTTTAAGATACTACTCAAAAAATCCAAAAGCCCCGGGCGTGATTTGAACACGCGACCTAGTGATTACAAGTCACTCGCTCTGCCGGGCTGAGCCACCGAGGCATATATTTATGGATTGCATGCTCTACATAGCATAATAACAGATAAATTTTATGGTATTTTCAGGTGTGATCATGTGGCAGGAGATATCCAGGATCGGTAGAAAACTGGTGCATAGCGGGCTTGTAGAGTCCCATTTCGGTAACATCAGTGTTCGTATGGGCGACAAGATGCTTATTACGAGAAGTGGCAGCTCCTTGGATGAGCTGACATCGGAGAAGATCGTGGAGGTGGATGTTCACGGTGCCTGTGCCCTCGATGTGATCGCTTCCTCGGAGACCGTAGTTCATCGGGCTATCTACAACAACACCTCCGCATTTGCCATAGTACATGCCCATTGTCCCTATGCTGTGACCATGTCTTTGTTACAGGGAGAGGGGTGCATCACTCCGCTTGACAGTGAAGGCCGTTATTTCCTGGGTGATATTCCTATAGTTCAGGGAGGCATAGGCTCTGCAGAGCTTGCTGTTAATCTCGCTAAGGCTCTGACTGTCCACAAAGCTGCTATTGTGTACGGACACGGTACATTCGCCATTGGTCGGGTGCTTGACGAAGCCTATGTGCTTACGACCCAGGTGGAGCATTCCTGCCGCATCAAGTACCTTTATGATCTGATGCGCAAGTGAACTCAAGAGCAAAAAGCAGTCCAAAAGAGCATAACAAAAGAAAGACATTAATCCGAAAAAGCCTTTATAGCATCACACATGACCTCTGATTCCCTACGCCCACAT
This sequence comes from Methanomethylovorans sp., assembly GCF_050177135.1. Taxonomy (NCBI): domain Archaea; kingdom Methanobacteriati; phylum Methanobacteriota; class Methanomicrobia; order Methanosarcinales; family Methanosarcinaceae; genus Methanomethylovorans; species Methanomethylovorans sp. The sequence goes on along the minus strand of NZ_JBFXHJ010000046.1, from coordinate 13,446 downwards.
GCTACTCGTTTCATCTCACCACTTGCACATAAGGTTGCAGATGCGGGTATTACTCCAAACCAGATATCTTTCTTATCTTTGTTGTTCGCCATACTGGCTGGCGTCTTCTACTACTACTCCTTCTCGAATCCCCTGTTAGTGCTGGCAGGGGCTTTTATGGTTTCTCTTAACTCCCTGTTCGATGCGATAGACGGCCTTATGGCAAGATACCTCAAGACCGCCGGTCCAAAGGGAGATTTCATCGATCACGTAATAGACCGATACGCCGATATCATAATCATTTGCAGCATCTTTTTTGCAGGTCATGTGCAGTGGCAGATCGGGGTTATTGCCATAGTGGGTGTGCTCATCACCAGTTATCTCGGCACCCAGGCTCAGGCCCTGCATCTTGGCAGGTACTACGGAGGTATAATGGGCCGTGCGGACAGGCTTCTGCTTATAATGGCGGCATCTGTGGCATATGTTGCATACCCGTATCATATCTTTATGTTCAATATCCTGGGCTGGGTCATGGTGATAATTGCTGTTGCAAGCCACATCACAGCCTTCCAGCGCATCTGGCATATATGGCAGCAACTCTGAATCCTGTGGATCTTTAAAACTTTAAATACACTTACTTCTATTACTTACCATGCCTGCTGAGCCAAAGAAGTATGAATATCTGGACCACACTGCAGACGCCAAGTTCCTGGCATATGGTAAAACCCTCGAGGAAGCTTTCGGGAATGCAGCTCTGGCCATGTTCAATGTCATGATAGATACCAGTACGGTATCAAATACTTTGTCTCAGGATATCGATCTCACCGCGGAAGACCTTGATGGCCTGCTCTTTGACTGGCTCTCAGAATTCCTGTTCCTGATGGATGCGGAAAATCTGATCTTCGGTGATTTCAGGGTGCGTAGCATCGAACAGGAAGATGGCCGGTTCCATCTCACTGCTACTGTGTACGGAGAATATATCGATCTCCCCAGGCACGTGTTCGATACAGAGGTCAAAGCAGCCACATACAATGATATTCAGGTGCAGCGATCAGCAGATGGCTGGGTGCTGAGGGCCACAGTTGATACCTGAGCCACTTATGTAATTTATTCAAGTGCTCATTGAACCAATACTGTTTTACATCCCAGGCCTATAGTTTATATATGGGATGGGAGAATCCAACAGAAGTTTCGAGGAAAGTGATATTCATGTCTGAAGATAGTGATATTTCTCTTAAGCTCAATAAGATCAATGATAATACGTGGGAGGTGCCCCGCGGATATAAGGCGGGCATGCGTGTACCAGGGCGCTTGTTCCTATCTCCCCCGCTTCTTGGAATGCTGGAACAGGGTACATTGGACCAGGTGGCCAATGTAGCTGCATTGCCAGGCATACAAAAATATTCCATGGCAATGCCTGATGCACATCTGGGTTATGGTTTTCCTATAGGCGGAGTTGCAGCTTTTGACAGGGAAGAAGGTGTTATCAGCCCGGGTGGTGTGGGTTTTGATATCAACTGCGGTGTAAGGCTCATCCGGTCCAACCTGAGAGAGAACGATGTGAGACCTGGCATAAAGGACCTGCTGGAAAAATTGTTCCACGCTATACCCTCCGGGGTGGGCTCCAAGAGCCGTCTGCGAGTAAATGATGATCAACTGGATGATATTTTTATCCATGGCTCCCGCTGGGCTGTGGAAAATGGCTATGGCGTACCTAAGGACGTGGAAAGGTGTGAGAGTCAGGGCATGATGGAAGGCGCTCTGGTAAAACAGGTGAGTACCAAGGCACGCCAAAGGGGAAGGCCTCAGCTGGGAACTCTTGGCAGTGGCAATCATTTTCTGGAGATCCAGTACGTGGATGAGATCTATGACACAAAAGCTGCTGATGCCTTCGGCTTGCATGAAGGGCAGGTAACATTCATGATCCATTGCGGTTCAAGAGGTGCAGGTCATCAGATATGTACCGATCATTTGCGCACTCTTACGCAGGCTTCACAAAAATACAAGATAGATCTCCCTGATAAGCAGCTTGCATGTGCACCTACGGATTCTTCCGAGGCTCAGAACTATTTCGGTGCCATGGTATGTGCGGCCAACTATGCCTGGGTCAACAGGCAGGTCATAATGCACTGGGCAAGGGAAGTGTTCCAGGATTTCTTCCGTAAGGATATGGATGAACTGGGTATGGACCTGGTCTATGATGTAGCACATAATGTGGCAAAGCTCGAGGAACACAGAATTGACAACAAAAAGCAAGAGGTATATGTGCACAGGAAAGGTGCTACCCGTGCGTTCCCTCCAGGTCATTCCGATATCCCTGCGCTATATAAAGACGTGGGACAGCCAGTGCTCATCCCAGGAAGCATGGGAACTGCTTCATACGTACTGCACGGGACTCTTGATGCAATGGAGATCAGTTTTGGTAGTGCGTGTCATGGTGCCGGCAGGGTTATGAGCAGAGCTCATGCAAAACATGAGTTCAGAGGAGAGCAGATCCAGAAAGAGCTCAGCGAAATGGGCATATCTGTTCGTGCCACACAACCTGCACTAATAGCTGAAGAGGCTCCGGAGGTCTACAAGTCAAGCAGTGACGTGGTGGATGTTGTTCATAACCTGGGCATAGCAAGGAAAGTTGCACGCTTGATGCCTATTGGAGTTGTAAAAGGGTGAATATAGTTCCATCCATCTTATTTTTTGAAAATAAGAAAAACCAAAACATTTGTGATAATTGACCATCAGAAAAAAGAGGAAACGGGCACATTGTTTGAGGGGATGAATGGTTTGCTTGGTTACAGTTACGTTTTTCGGGTTATACAGCTTACAAGCAGTTTTCCCGTTTCCTCAAGTACTAATAAGTCATTATTATATTTAAATCTGTTTGATGCTAATTATATATTATAATTCATAAAATTGATGTTCATATCTTTAATTTAAAATGACCGCTATACATTTAAAAGGAACCTGTAATTTAGCTGCTATGCAAGATGCAGATAAGAATCTGAGAAAAGTTAGGAGCATAGCCGATTATCAGTTTGGAAAAGGATGTGGTGAAGCCCTTTTTCCGGAAGGTGTAACTTTTCTGCTGTCAAGGACCAACCGTGTCAGGCAAATAATACACAACGGTCAACGCATTGCCACAGTCAGGGCAAAGGATGGTATGCTCACCCTGAGCATTGCCGGAGCTCAGGTGATACACAATGTCCTTCCTTCGCCTTCTTATAGGGTGATGGTGTGTGATGACGCTGTTCCCTTTGTATCGAAAGGCAAGACCGTTTTCGCAAAACACGTCATTGGTTTGGACAAAGAACTTAGGGCCGGAGAAGAAGTCCTTGTTGTCGATGCTTCTGATAAGCTCCTTGCCACAGGTCAGCTCTTACTTTCCCCGGATGAAGCTCTATCCATAGGCAGAGGACCAGCTGTTGATGTGCGCAACGGCATAGACCAAGAGAAAGACATACATAATAATTAATAATATATACATGCCATTTTATATCATGTGTGCTGTAACCGTAGCTACAATTCACCATTTACGGAAGTGATATCATAGCCGAAGAAACTCTCCTTAAGACCTTTGTGGTCCCCGACAACACAAAAATGGAAGAGCACACTATTGTCGTGGAAGGTGATGTGATAGTAGGTAATCATTCAGATATCAAGTACGGTATTCACGCAAATTCTGCCATTCTGGGTGAACGCGTGGAACTTGCTGGTGATCTTGTATGCAAGTCTGATATACGTATCGACATCTGGTCCCGGATAGGTGGAAATGTCAAAACAGGTGAGGACGCTTATTTGGGAGAATTTGTCAACATAGATGGTAAACTGATCGTCAAAGGCGACCTGGATATCGGTAATGATGTTAAGATCAACGGAGGCTTTGAAGCAAAGGGCTGGATAGTCATACGTAACCCTGTACCTGTCATTGTGTATCTTTTCCTATACATAAGTGAACTTCTGCGTCTTGGTAAGGATGAAGAGGTGGAAAAAGCACTGAATGAACTTTTTGATGATACTGTAGAGGTTATGGGTCCCGCTGCTATGATAATTCCAAACGGCTCAAGTATATCTATCGACTCTATCCGCGTACCTTCTCATGCAGTTATAGGGAATGGCTGCAGGCTTGTAGGAAATATCCGTTCCACTTCATTGGAGATGGGTAGTGATAATACTCTATACGGGAGTATAAGGACAATAGATGATATCTATCTTGGAAAGAACAATTCCATTCATGGGAATATTGTTTCCAGGGGAATTGTGAGGATCTCTGAAGGTTCCCATGTGTTGGGTGAGATCAATGCGCGCACCGTCAGGATACATGAATCTGCAAGGGTTGATGGTGTAATGAGGGCTTCTGAAGGTGTTGTCTTTGAAAGGGAAGAAAATGCTGAGTTAAGTGACAGTCAACTGATGCAGCTTGATGTTTGAATTATATAAAATGATTAGGTGTCTCCTATATCAGGTATGATCATGAAAAGTATGGATGCCTTCATATGAACGCAAATTTTCTTATTGCACTGGATGTTCTGATGCGTGGCCTCACGGTAGTTCTTGCATTGCTTATTTGCTATGAGTTGAACAATTACAGTGCAGATGTTGTGCGTTCACGCCTTTTTGTATCCTACAACAAGCTTAAGTTCAGTTTCTACTTTCTATCCCTGAGCCTATTGTTCTTTTTCTTTGAACCTTTGCTATCACCATTTCCGATTTCGGAAGAAACTGGCTACAGATATACTTTTGCAATGTTCTTCTTCCAGGCATCTCTTGTGTTCCTGTTACACAATATCTATATTTCATTGAAACCCCCACACAAGATCCTTTAAGCATCGTCAAGTCTTTATATATTCCAAATATACCTAACTGCCTTGTAATTAACAGAGGTGTGTTCCATGTCTTCCATAAATTACGAAAGCATCGCACAGAAGGATGCAGCTCATGTCATGCAGACATATGGGCGCCAGCCGCTTGCACTTGTCAGTGGAAAAGGTGCAGTTGTCTGTGATGTCAACGGTGTGGAGTACATAGACTGCGTTGCAGGTATCGCAGTCAATAATGTAGGGCACTGTCATCCAAGGGTAGTGGAAGCCATAAAGTCCCAGGCAGAGAAGCTCATACATGTTTCAAATCTTTATTATACGGAAGTCCAGGCCGATCTTGCCGAGGAACTGGTGAAGTTAACAGGTATGGATCGTGCCTTTTTCTGCAATTCCGGAGCAGAGGCAGTGGAAGCTGCAATGAAACTGGCTCGTGTCACTACAGGAAAAACAGACTTCATAGCTGCAGAAAGGTCTTTTCACGGGCGTACCATGGGTTCTCTATCAGTAACTTACAAGGAGATGTATAGGGCTCCATTCAGGCCTCTGGTGCAGGAAGAGATCTTTGTGCCATACGATAATGCTGATTCCATGGCAGAAGCTATCACAGAGAAAACCGCTGCTATCATCATTGAGCCTATTCAGGGAGAAGGTGGCATTCATGTGCCTTCTGATGGTTATCTGCAGGAAGTGCGCCGCATATGCGATGAACATGGCATACTGCTGATCTTTGATGAGGTGCAGACGGGTTTTGGCAGGACAGGCAAATGGTTCTGCAAGGACCACTTCGGTATCCAGCCAGATATAATGTGCATGGCTAAAGCCATGGGTGGCGGTTTCCCCATGGGGGGAATTGTTGCAAAAAAAGGCATAGCCTTCAGTAAGGGTCAGCACGCCTCTACTTTCGGCGGAAATCCCCTTGCATGTGCTGCAGCTCTGGGTTCCATCGCAGCTATTAAAGAAGATGGTCTGCTGGAGCGTACCACTGAACTTGGCAAGCATTTCATGGATAAGCTCAGGCAAGCAGATATTCCTGGCTTCAAGGAGGTTCGTGGCCGAGGTCTTATGATCGGGCTGGAACTGGAGCGCAACTGCACTGAAATAGTGGACCATGCAAGGAAGCATGGAGTACTGCTTAACAGTACTTCTGAAACTGTAATACGTCTGGCTCCACCTCTTGTTATTAACAAAGACCAGATCGATAGGGTGGTAGAGGTAATTGAACAGGCTTGAACTCATCGATGAGAACATTCGTACTATTCGCGAATACGTACCAGGCAGGTCCATAGAGGACACAGCGAAAAAATATGACCTTGATCCGGTTTCCATCATAAAATTGGGTTCCAACGAGAACCCATTAGGTCCTTCTCCAAAAGCGGTTGAGGCAATTTTGGAAAACGCAGGAAAGGTCCATCTCTATCCTTCAGCGGATGCAGGTGAACTTGTGGAAGCTCTGAGCAGGTACCTTTCTCTCCCTGTTTCCAATATATGTGCCGCAGGTCCCGGCATGGATGGCCTGCTGGATAACCTGATGCGGCTCATCATTCAGGAAGGTGATGAGGTTATACTTCCAATACCCACTTTCTCCTATTATGAAATAGCTGCCCGTGCAAACGGAGCTTCTGTAATATATGTTGAAAGGAAAGAAGATTTCTCTGTTGATATTGATGCTATTAGAACAGCAGTGTCTTCCAGAACGAAAGTGATCTTCCTCTGTTCTCCCAACAACCCTTCAGGTAACATGGTACCAGATTCTGATGTAAGGAGGCTTTTGGAATCCTTCCGGGGATTGGTGTTCGTAGATGAAGCTTACGTGGAATTTGCCGAACACAGTGTCACAAACCTTGTAATGGAATACGATAACCTGGTTGTAGGCAGGACGTTCTCTAAAATATTTGGTCTTGCTGGCTTACGTCTAGGTTATGGTATAATGCCTGCCTGGCTTAAGAAAGAATATATGAAGATCGCGACGCCCTTCAACGTCAGTCTCCCTGCATTGAAAGCCGGTGTAGCCGCTATTACTGACAAACAACATATTGAAAAGAGCATTGTAATGGTCAGAGAGGGACGCAAATACTTGCAGGAACAAATACCTTTTAAGGTATATGGCTCCATGGCAAATTTCGTACTTGTAGATGTTTCTCCCCGCAGTGCCAGTGAGGTATGTGAATCCCTCCTTAAAAAAGGTATAATTGTCAGGGATTGCCGTTCTTTCAGGGGCGCTGGCAACTCTCTTATAAGGGTCACTGTAGGCACACAAGAGCAAAATGCGCGTTTAGTAGAAGCATTCAGATCAGCATAAATTATCCGATGTTATCGGATATTTGATATTTCTTCGATCTTCATTAAGGGATAATCCAGATACTTGTCGTATTTAAGGGAAGCCTTTACCATTATATCTTTATATTTCATGCACAGGGTGACATCCAGCATACGCCCTTCCAGTTCGCAGTATCCGAATTCACTATTTAGTCTGGAGCTCACCATCTCTCTGTCTATGCTAACCTTTATGCTCTTTACGTATGGCTGCACGGAGATACTATCTGCTATTGCCTTTTCCAGACTGTCTACTGTTCTCATGTTCACAGGTGAACCACTAAATTGATGATATAGTGCTCCAAGCTTGATCCCAGCTTCAAATAGGGCATTATCTCTTTCAGTTATGCTGTTTATTGTGCTCACGAATGTCTTCTCCCCTGTTCTTTATAAAAATTGGCGAGATGATGTAAAGCATCATAGCCAGCATTAAAGGAATTGTGGCTATACTTGTAAATGTCGGGTCAAGGAAATACGATAATATAGATATGGCAAATATAAAGGTTAATGGGAGGGTTTTCTTTTTGCTTCTGATCTTCATGTAGGGTATACTGCTCACCATCAGCATCCCCAGTATTATGCACCCTAATGCCACAGCAATTGACTGTAGGTGACCCTCATCCACTAGTATAATTGCGGCAACTGTTATTCCACCTGCTGTTATAGGCAAGCCTTTGAAAAAAGCACTGTCAGGTTTAGATATGTTAAACCGTGCAAGCCGCAGGATACCGCAGATCAGATAAAAGCAGACAGCTACAAGTGTAACAAATTCGCTTATAAATGAGGTGATTATAATTGCAGGTGCCACACCAAATGATATCACGTCTGCAAGCGAATCAAGTGACCCCCCAATATCGCTTCCTCCCATATATCTGGCCATGCTCCCGTCCAGGCCGTCTGCAATTGCAGCTAAGAGGATCAATGTACACGATAGTTGAACCATTCCGTACTGTATTGCAACTATCGCTCCAAAGCCACATAATGCATTGAGCAGAGTGATCAGATCAGGCAATTTCAGAGTACTAAATATGTCATTCACTCCTTCTGTTTTAATCTGGCTATGGTTGTTCGGCCGGCATATACCTTGTCACCTTTATTGCATTCGATCACGAAGCTCTCCGGAACTGTTACGTCCACCCTGGAGCCGAAACGGATCATTCCTATACGTTGTCCCCTTTCCATAAAGTCTCCTTCCTTTATGTAAGGCACTATTCTTCTGGTAATGGTGCCTGCTATCTGGACAACTTCTATTTTCCCGTATTCTGTATCCATGTATATATGTTGTCTCTCGTTTCGGTGAGAGTCCTTACAAAAAGCAGGTATATATCCACCTTTCTTATACTCAAGTGAAGTGACCTCTCCTTTTAAAGGCGCCCTGTTCACATGAACATTCTGAAAGTTCATAAAGATACACAGTTTTCTGTTCCTTATATCTACTATCCTGCCGTCGGCCGGGGAGAGCATACATTCGTCTCCCTCCACAGGATACCGTTCAGGATCACGGAAGAATATGAACAAGAATGCCAGTACCAAAATTCCTATTGTCAATCCTGTCTTTGCATATGAATGTGCTGTGAAATAACTCGCTAATGCAAAACTAAATGTAATCCCAAAAGTAGTCAGTATCCAGGGAATTGAACCTTTGGCAAGCATTTAATAATTTCCCTACACTTTCTTCCTTAATTTATTAATTTGTTCGGTGGTCATGTTCCAAAGGCCATCAATGAGTTCCAGAATCTCAGGTAGTATACGCATGACCATGTATGCGATCACAAATAGAGCTACTCCTGACCCAGCCTTTGCTATCATATGGTGAGCTATCTCAAAGCTATTTGGTCCAAACCACATTTCACCATATGCGACCACTACAAATACATCTCTTAATATATTAAGCATATAGATGACGGGCACTGATACCATGAATGCAGATAGCAGTTTTTTCATCGGTGCATTCACAGAAGCTATCAGGCCCATAAAAAGAGCAATGCTTTCAATGGCAGTGCATCCCAGGATTATCTCCACGGTGTGTCCGTTATATGTTATCATGTTACCCGCCCTATAAGCCGAGAAGCCTAGCATGCTCAGTGTCCACATTATATTATTTGTTACCATGCCGATCAGCCATTCTTTCAGGGCTGATATCTCTGCAAAAGGAAAATAGAACACTGATCCGATAGCAATAGCATTAGTAGCCATATATGTGATGTCGATCTCACCTTTCATAGGTGTGTATCTATTCGTATATTGCACATACATTGTGCGTGCTATGAGCAAGCAAAATATGCTCATTGCTATGGTAAGTGTCACGTTCACATAGTCATCTATGGCAATATAATGCAAAGGCTGCTGCACCCAGTGAATTGAAAATACGGTCCACCCTCCTGCCCCTATTATTCTTTTATATCTATTTTTTCCAGACAGGATCGCACTGAGAAGCATTAATGAGATGGATATCCATAGTATGATAAGCATTAATAGCACCTGTAATTGTATGGACTTATATACTTGTCAGCCATAATAAACTTGTTGTCATATGAAACCGGTAACTCCTCTTTTAACTGTAGATGCAATAATAATAATAAATGGTTCAAATATCGTACTTGTCAGGCGTCAAAACGACCCTTTTAAGAGCATGTTCGCCCTTCCCGGTGGATTCGTAGAGGTAGGAGAAACTACTGAAGAGGCAGTAGTGCGTGAGGCGTTGGAAGAGACCGGCTTATCGATAGAAATAGTTAAGTTGATTGGAGTCTATTCAGAACCTTTGCGTGATCCAAGAGGGCATACAGTGTCTATATGTTATCTCGCAAAGGGAACAGGTATCCCAAAAGCAGGTTCTGATGCGGCAGATGTCGCGCTTTTCACAATAGATGGCATACCTAAACTGGCTTTCGATCACAATAAAATAATAGATCAGGCAAGAGTTGATATAAATGGAGTTCTGTCCCAAATGTAAGTCGATGATGTTCCCGGTTCAGGGTTCTTTCGTATGTAAAAAGTGCGGCCATGTGAAGGGTGCTGAAGGAGTTTCTGATGACCTCGTGTCAAAATCCCAACGTAAGGACCGTGAAGTCACTGTTCTTGAAGAGAATTTCGACCAGGGTCTTCCCACCACATCTTCCAGATGTCCTGAATGCGGGCACAATGTTGCATATTGGTGGCTCAGACAGCTCAGATCGGCGGATGAGTCTGAAACGCGTTTCTTCAAATGCACCAAATGCAACGCCACATGGAGAGAATATGACTGAGTTATCCTCAAGCCACATTTATATGAGTTTTTATATAGGAAACTTTTATTACTTAAAGGATATAATGAAGTGGTTATTCAGACACCGGATGGAGAATTGATATGTTCAAGGCAACGATTGACGCGGATATTTTAAAAAGTTCCATAGAAACGCTTTCTGTACTCGTGGATGAGGCTCGATTCAGGATATCCACAGAGGGGCTCTCTGTAAGAGCAGTGGATCCGGCAAACGTGGCCATGGTAAGCTTTGAGCTTGCGGCAAGTGCCTTTGATGATTTTGCTGCCGACGACTGTGAGATCGGCATGGACCTTACGAAGGTCAATGATATTTTTGGGGTAGCAGAAAAGAACGAAAAGGCTACTCTGGCACTGGACGAGCTGTCCCAGAAAATGTCCATACACATTGGTGGATTTTCTTATACTCTTTCGTTACTGGATCCTTCCACTATCCGTGCAGAACCGCGCATACCACAGCTTGAGTTGCCTGCTGAAGTTGTGCTCAATGGCAAGGAACTTCAGAAAGCGGTCAAAGCAGCAGAGAAGATCAGTGATCACATGTCCCTTGGTGTGGATGGAGATATCTTCTACATGGAAGCTGAAGGAGATACTGATAAGGTCCGTCTGGAAATGCCCCGCGACCAGTTGATAGATCTGAGATCCGGAGAGGCCCGTTCTCTGTTCTCTCTGGATTATCTCTCGGACATTGTCAAACCAGCCTCTAAGTCAAATGAGGTCACTCTTGAGCTGGGGAAGGATTATCCTATCAAGATAGGTTTCACTATTGCCGAAGGTGCAGGCAAGATAAGTTACCTGCTTGCCCCAAGGATAGAATCAGACTGATCTATGGAAGAAAAGGATCTTGCTCTTTACCCCTTTATTACGGAAGCTTCAGCATACGTATCAGATCTAGGTTTCAGCCTTGAACGGCTGATAACCTCCCGAGCCATGGATTCTGCCCGTTCCCGTGGGGTTGAAAGAGTACTTCAGGCCTTAAAAGGTGATATTACTAAGCCCCAGCTTTTAGCTTCGGATGACCGCAAAATTCTCATTGAACTGCTTTCCTATCCCTTTTCAAGGGTCTTAGTATCATGTGTGGATGATAATTTTCTTATACGCAGGTATGCACTTGCAGAAGCAGTTTCCTGTTATGAGCTTCTGCATTCAGAACCATATGAGTTCATATGTTCAATAGCATCTGATTTTCATGTTGATGTTCTTTTTTCTGACCATCAGTTCGATATCCATTTCACTGATTATATCCGGCTTGCAAGTTCCATGAAAGCATTGGAATGGAAACTTGTTAACCGCAAGATACAGAAAGGCCACGTTTATATCTCAAAGGAAGAACTTGCAAGGTTGCTTCAGGAAGCTATACGTGACCGGATCCAGAGTTCTCTTCCTCTGGATGTACCTGAAGATATTTGTCAGATGTGTGTTCCATACATTTCTCCGATCCAGACTGAACTGCAGCAGATGAAGGAAACATTTGGCTCCGGGGATTTTGGCTCGGTGGAGAGTAATATGTTTCCTCCCTGTATGGTACATGCCATATCCAATGTAAGAGCCGGGGTGAATCTGGCTCATTCTATGCGTTTTGCCCTTACTTCGTTCCTGCGTAACGTGGGTATGTCAGTAGATGATATCATTGCTATGTTCAACGTATCTCCTGATTTCGATATGGAGAAAACGAGATATCAGATAGAACATATCTCGGGCTCATCAGGTACAGAATACAAGCCCCCTTCCTGCTCCACTATGCGCACTTATGGCAATTGCTATGGTGCAGATGAACTATGCAGCAGGATAAAACACCCTCTTAACTACTATAGGCGCAAGACATGGTTTAAACATAAGAATGAAGTTTCTCAGCAACATCCATTTTCAGGAAAAGATAACGAATAGAATATACTTTTTAAGTTATTTCCTAACATTTATATGATTTAAATCGTATCATAAAGTAAGGCAAATATATCAGCTGAGATCACAAGGAGGGAGAATATGGGCTTATTCAATCGTATGAGCACAGTTATCAAAGCCAAAATGAATAAAATTGCAGATAAGATGGAAGATCCCCGGGAGACTCTTGATTATTCTTATGAAAAACAGCTTGAGCTTCTACAAAATGTAAAGAGAGGAGTGGCTGAGGTCACAACATCGAAGAAACGTCTGGAGTTACAGAAAGCAAAGCTTCAGCAAAGCATAGACAAGCTGGACCAGCAGGCAAGGGACGCTGTCAAAGCCGACAGGGAAGATCTTGCAAGGCTTGCCCTTGAGCGTAAGGCTGCACTTGTGGCACAGGTTCAGGGGCTTGACCAGCAGATAGCGGAGTTGGACCAGGAACAGCAGAAGCTTGTAGCTGCAGAGAAGCGTTTGTCCACAAAGGTCGAGATCTTCAGGACAAAAAAGGAGACCATCAAAGCACAGTATTCCTCTGCTGAAGCCCAGGTCAAGATCAACGAATCTATTTCAGGGATCAGCGAGGAAATGGCAGATGTGGGTCTTGCCATGGAGAGGGCCGAGAACAAGACGGAACAGATGAAAGCACGTTCTGCAGCCCTTGATGAACTTATTGAACAAGGTACACTGGAAGATGTGACTGGCAGGCATGATGACATAGACCGTGAACTCGCAAAGCTAAGTTCCCAGAGCACCGTCGATGCGGAGCTTGCAAAACTCAAGCAGGAGGCAGGCAAATGATAATTCGGATAATGGGACTGGGGCAATATAAGGTGCCCAGCAGCCTTTTTGATGAGTTGAACGCTATTGATAACCGCATAGTTGAGCATGTGACTAAAGGTAATGAGAAAACTTACAAGCAAGACCTGGCGGCTCTCATCTCAAAGATCAAACAGAATGGGAAGGTCCTGGGTGCCGAAGAGATCGTTGAATCAGATATCATAGTGCCTCCTGAGGATCTGACCTTTGAGGAAGCAAAGGATGTGTTCACAGGCAGTGGCATCTTTGAGGACTGAATAATTTAGTTAAGTTAAAATATACTAAAATGGTATTCCCCACAAGGGATACCATTTCTCTACATCCTTTTGTATGGGCAGTTCTCTTTCCATCAGGGACTTTAGCCTGAATTCTGTGGAATTG
>NZ_JBFXHJ010000045.1:0-15153 GCF_050177135.1 Methanomethylovorans sp. | reverse complement strand
GCGTTAAGAAGGGAGAGGAACTGGAAGGTGGAAACGTATCCGCTTACCTTTCCCTGCTTGCTGCAAAATTGGGCTTTGATCCATTAAAAAGCACTGGAATGCTGACTGCTGCGAATATGATGAATGTTGCTATAGTAAGCAAGGGTTTCAGGGGTCTTGAAGTTACTGCTATCATAACAGGTGGTGTGGAGATCAACGGAGGCAGGGTAGGTGATCCGGCTTCATACTACCAGGAGAACGGAAGCCATTTCCCTTTAAATGGGACTATCAATGCCATTATTTTAATAAATGCAGACCTGCCGGAATATACAATGTCCCGTGTCATCATGACCGCTACTGAAGCAAAGACTGCAGCCCTACAGGAATTAATGGTCCCAAGCAGGTATTCTGAGGGTATAGCCACTGGTTCCGGCACGGATATGATAGCTGTGGTCAGCAATATGACAAGCCCGTTGAAGCTCACGGATGCGGGAAAGCATTCCAAGTTAGGCGAGCTTATAGGGAAATGTGTGATCGAAGCCACCAAGAAAGCACTTGAGAAGCAATCGGAACTTACGCCCATTTCCCAGCGCAATATGCTGTTAAGGCTTGAAAGGTTCGAGGTGGATGAAGCATATTGCTGGAATGTGGCTTCACACATGGCAGGCGATAACCGTAAAATGCGTTTTCTGAAAGACTTGAGAGAATTAGCTGTTAACCCTTTATTGGTTGCAGCAACATCTGCAATTACACATCTTGTTGATGAGGTTTCCTGGGGTCTGCTGCCTGAGACTTCAGCCCGGGAAGCTGCTCTTGCCCTGATCAGGCAGCTTCCTGATATATTGCAAAGCAACCAAAAGCCACCTGAGAACTTGTTGAATGATTATGACAGCATTATAGATAACCTGGTTTACATGACAGCCTGGCTGGTGAAGAATGGCATCATGGGGGAAAAATGATCCTAGACCATTTTATACACTGTAGATCCATACATCACTGTGAGGTTTTAACATTAAGAAATTAATGAACTTCTCCCTCCATGAGAGTGATCTGTCACGTTTTGAAAATGACTGGAACAACATAGAGTCTTTTCTGCGTACTCATGGGCTGGACGGTGTGGAGCTCTTTGTTGATCATACCCCTCTTCCTGATTTTCCTTGCGGGATAGTCGAAGGAGTACACTTACCCTACTGGATGGGAAGGCACCGGGCATGGGTAGATGAAAACGCGTTTCATGAGGACATGGATGAAAATGAGAAATTTTTCCTATTCGGAGGGCATGATCGTCAGGATATGATCGCCAACTTCATAAATGCGCTTAAGAACGCTGCATCAGTGAATGCTGAATACGGGGTTTTCCATGTTGCTTATGTGGAGCTGGATCATGTGTTCACCCGGGATTTCGGAGTATCTGATATGGAAGTTATGGATTCCACAGCAGAGTTTCTAAATAAATCAGTATCACTTCTTCCAGGAGGAGAGCCACCTGTCAGACTCTTTTTTGAGAACCTTTGGTGGCCCGGCCTTAACCTGCTTGATACTGCTGCAACAATGCATTTTGTAGATTCCCTTGAATTCGAGAACTGGGCTTTTACGCTTGATACGGGTCATTTGATGAATGCCATTATGAATTGCACTGAGGAAAGAACTGCAATTGATTCGGTACTGAATGTGCTGGCAAGGTATCCGGAAGATATTATTGACAGGATAGAAGGAATGCACTTCCATTGCAGTCTATCGGGTAATTATCAGATGCAAGTAGCAAGAAATGGTGTACCTGCGGATTATTATGACCTCTCTTTCCATGAAAGGCTTATCGCTGTCATGGAACATGTGTCAAAAATAGATCAACATATGCCTTTTACTGATGAGAGATGCAGGGAGATAGTAGATTTTGTTAAGCCGCGGTTCCTTACTCATGAATTTGAAACTAATAGCCTGCCTGAGCTGGACTGGAAGCTTAGAACACAGATATGGGCGTTGTGTGGGGAATAAAGATAAAAATACCATATATGATTTGTTTGTACTTCCATACACAAAAATGAACATTATATTTGTTCTCTATTTAGATCAAATATAAGCTTCAATAAGATATTAAAGGGGAATCGTTTATATACGTATAAAAGATACTTTTGAGATATATGAGCCTATCTGATAACAATTACCCTCAAGACCTCAACAACACTGAACGCCTTAAAGTATTCAGTGCTCTGGGCAGCGATACACGCTTGAAGATGGTTGAAAAGCTGTGTGAGTGTGAGATGCATATATCTGAACTGGCAAGGGAGCTTGATATATCTGTTCCGGTTGCGGCGAAACATGCTACCATCCTCGAAGATGCTCAACTGATAGAGCGTAAAGTGTATGGAAAAACCCACGTATTGAAATTAAATAACAAGAACATCATTTCCGCGTTGGATATACTTGCACCCACTAAAACTATAGAAGTACCTAAGGGTACAACTCTGCTGGAAGCCCTGAAAAAAGTAGCTGTAGTTGAAGTACGGCAGGACAATGATTTTGAGAACGTTGTGTCCACCAATGGTGAAGACGGTTTCTTTGTGTATGAGGTTGACGGCAAACTTCCTGATAAGACAGTAAAGAACTGTAAATTTGAAAAGGATGCTATTGTCGAATGGAAGAAATTGGAAGCTGTTACTAAATTGAAGATATACGTTAAAGTGAAGGATGAAGAGTGATCATTACGCTGGTGCGGACGGATCATGCTTCCATATCATCGTAATACTTTCACATCGCTTACATTCCTGTTTTATATTTATTTGTCAGTCACTTCATTGTGAGCCATGTGAAAACTCCCGGTGAAGTCCATAAAACCCTCACGGAGCGAATGCGTTACCTGGCTTCAGGTACTAAGTATGATAGTTGTAACCAGAGTGCTGTATGCCATGCTTTTGCTCCCGATGGCAGATGTATCCAGCTTTATAAGACATTGCTCACTAATTATTGTTCAGGCGAGTGTACCTACTGCCCAAATAGGTGTGAAAGAGATACACCTCGAGTGTCATTGACTCCGGACGAGATCGTAAAGATCACATGGTCATTCTACAGGAGAAATGCAGTAGAAGGCTTGTTCCTTTCCTCAGGCGTAATAGGTGATGCTGAAAATACTTCCGAAAAACAGCTTGAAGTAGCCAGAAAACTGCGTGCTCAGGGTTTCCAGGGATATATACACATGAGGCTCATGCCAGGGACACCAAAGTACCTGCTGGAAGAGATAGCCGATGTAGCAAATAAGTTCGGGGTCAATGCAGAGACAACCAGCAGTATGAACTATTCTGAGGTATGCCCTAATTTTGATTACAGCAATGATGTCCTCCAGCGTCTGAAATGGACAAAGGAGCTCATAATCGAAAAAAGGAAAGAGGCTGGTTATGGAGGGCGTATCATAGGTGCAAATGACACCCAGTTCGTTGTGGGTGCGGCTGCTGAATCTGACCGGGACATAGTACGAACCGTAGACAAGTTCATGGACAAATACGATCTAAGAAGACCTTATTTCATGAGCTTTGATCCGGTGCCTGATACACCTCTTGAACATAATACTCCTTCACCTCAATGGCGGGAAGTGAGGCTTTACCAGACATCTTACCTGCTCAAGGATTACGGGCTGAAGGCAAAAGACTTTGATGAGATCTATACAGATACAGGTTTTCTGAAAGACCGGGACCCTAAGATCCTGCTTGCACAATGCAATCCTGATATGTTCCCTATAGATATCAACAATGCAAGTTTGCAGGAATTGCTGCTGGTCCCAGGAATCGGTCCTGTGAGTGCCAGCCGGATCATACAAGCCAGACCTTTTAACTGTGAGCAGGAACTTGCCCGCATGGGTGTGGTAATTACAAGGGCAAGACCTTACATTAAGATCAAAGGTCGTTGCCAGACAAATCTTTCTGCATTCATGGAGGTATGTTCCTGATAATAGGCTTTAGGACAACTGTGGAAGGAGTGTTGCTTGCCTGCCTGAAACTGAGGCAGTTCCCAGATGCACACCTGATGTATGCCGAAGATATGGAAGAACTTCGAAGAAAGATCGATTTTGCAGGAGTAGAAAGGGATTTTGAACTTGTTGGTTTTGAACCTGCACCAATAACAGATCTTGCAGAAAGTGTCTTTGGGAAACACTGGAATCGGCATGTAAGTTTTTCCCGCAGGAAAGAACCTGATCCCATATATTACATAGATCTGGTGCTCAGACATGCAAATTGTGAGCCTTCTGAGCTTGTTAGAACTTTGAGTTCATCTGAGAACGTAACTTCCCTCTATTCAGGCAAGACACCACTGCAAAAGAGATGTTATCGTTATATGCGAGTGGTAAGCCTTTCCCATCACAGACTTTGTATGTTTGCAAGACCCTCTTTTGTTAAAGGGATACTTTTAGCCGATATCAAACCGCAACACCGGATAGAAGATATGTTCTGTAGATGGCTGGCGAAGAAGAATCCGGACCTTCCGGTGGCTGTGGTACATGGAGATAAAGCATGGATAGGCAACGGGAATTTTGTTGGTCTTGACAGGTTCGTGGTCGTTACTCCTTCATTCCTGGGAGATCTGGCGGCTGTGAAAATATCCGACGAAGTGGAGCAACTATGGGATGTATACTATGATTCCCAGATGATAGACAGCCGAAGAAATAAAAAGCAGGCTAAGAAGTTCCAGCCCAAGGCAGCTTCTTCTGTCAGTGGCATGTCTATGAAGGACAGGTACAAGGTGGAACGGGGGATATCTCCCTGTAAACTGGGAGATTTCTTTGAAATGTAAGTACGTGAGAACATGAAACACAAAGACAGCATACGTTCCTTGAATGACATCCCCGGCATCGGGGAAAAAATGGCCAGACGTTTCATAGAACACTTCGGCACCGAACAGAATGCCTTTGAAGCGATCCTTAGCGGTGATGTGGCAAGTATATCATGTATGGAAGGCGTGGGTCAGAGATATGCGATATCCCTGGTGCAGGAGGTAAGCTCCAGGATAGAAGGTGTAGGGGTACAGGACTTCCTTAAAACACGGGAGGCTATGGATATCTACGAGAGGTTGCTGGATATCATCAAGCTCTTTGCGCATACAGGTTATGCCAGGGAGAAGATACACACCTTTTTCCCTTATCCGGCATCCAGAAGGGACAGGATAGAATCTATACGGAGTTCAGTGGCACAACATATAGAACATGCTGACATGCTCAGGGGAAATGAGAGCTTTTTATGTTTACTGGGGTGTGTGAAACCACTTAACCTTAAATTAAAACCTGTGCGAGTGAGAGACAGGGTGATACTTACCACTGATCCCAAGAAACTTGAAAAAGTAAAAAAGCGGTTTGGAGAGTATCTGGATGTGCATCTTGTGAGTTCCCTCACTGATATCGTGGATTCGGCAAGGGGATATTCTCATGTCATAGCAGCAGATGACGACCTATTCTCCTGTGAGCTACCTGAGGATGTGGAGATCGAGGTAATTGCTGATATGGAAGCCTGTGAAGACTGGAAGATAGTTCCCGAAAATGAGATCTCTCAGGTATCAAGGAATCTGCAGATCATAGAGAGTTCCCTTCAGGTCACCCGCATGATAAGGATTGCTGGTATGACCTTCCTGCAGGAAGTAGACGATGCGATCCTGGATAAGCTGGAAAAAGCCGTTTGCATGATAGATGAGAACGGTGATGTGCGGGCAGGGACAGACCCTGAGATAGACCGGCTTACAATGATACTTGAAGGGATCGATACTGCAGTTGCGAATGCAAATGCCTATGCAGATCAGGAGCTTGGAAATGCTCTCCGGGAAAGCCAGTTGGTCCTCAGCGGTCAGGATATGCTGAGGATGATGCACGACAGCAGTGAACTAAAATCAGTGCTTGAGAACCAATTGCGGCATAACTATGTTTCTGTTATCGAAAAAGCCAGAAAGAATATTTGTACAGCCCTTTCCCTTCAAAAGAAAGAGATACTTTTCCTGGATGCCCTATTCCCTCAAAGTATCAGCCATCCGGTGGAGGCTGACAGGACACAGGTCACTGCCATAAAGCAGTATGTAAAAGAAAAGATAGAAAAAAGAAAGATAGAGCATAAGAGGCAGGTGGCGCGTTCGCTAGTGGGTCTGCGTGAGAGTATCCGGAAAATGGTAAAAAAGGTACTTGATTTCGATGTAGGTTTTACTATCGGATGTTTCGCTTCTGAGTTTGGTCTTTCTCTTCCCAGGATAATAGAAGGAACTGGAATAGGTTTTAAAGACGCAGAGAACCTCTTCCTCAGATCAAGGCATGGTACGGTTGTGCCAATAGATTACGCTGTTGGTGCAACATCTTTTAGTCCGGGTGGAGATAAGAGCAGGATAGTACTTCTGAGTGGTGTTAATTCAGGAGGTAAGACATCACTTCTGGAATTGCTGGCACAATGCATCATCCTTACCCATATGGGCTTTCCTGTACCAGCCGTTGACATGGAAATTGGACTGACTGAGGGTTTCTACTATTTTGCAAAATCCAAGGGTACTCTGGATGCAGGTGCATTTGAAACAACACTTATCGATTTTTCAGTTGTTGCCGATGGTTCAGGGAAGATAGTACTTGTGGATGAGCTGGAATCTATAACAGAACCAGGTGCTTCTGCAAGGATAATCTCAGGTATACTGGAAATGCTTGCAGAGAACGAAAAAAGCCTGGCCGTATTCGTGTCACATCTGTCCGGGCTCATTATGGAAAATACGCAAAGCGATGTGAGGGTCGATGGCATAGAGGCAAGTGGCCTGGACTGTGACCTTAATCTAATAGTGGATCGTACTCCGCGTTACAATTATGTGGCAAGGAGCACACCCGAACTGATAGTAGAAAGACTCCTGCGTAGAACGAACGGCAATGAACAGGTCTTTTATGAGAGGCTGAAAAGTAAATTCTGAGAGTAAAATAAAAAAATAACCTCAGAGCACTCCTTTTGTGCTCTTGATGCCTCCGCCTTCTACTACTACGGCTCTGCGCAGGGCATATGCAAAGGCCTTGAAAAGAGCCTCTATCTTATGATGGTCATTGTCTCCGTATACACTGGCATGCATATTGATCCTGGCATTGTTCACCACTGACTCGAAGAAGTGCTTCACCATCTGAGTGCTGAACTCTCCCACCTTCGGAGCGGTAAATGAAGCATCCAGTACTAGATAACTGCGGCCTCCCATATCAAGGGCCACCGAAGCGAGAGCTTCGTCCATAGGGATCCTTGCCTCTCCAAAGCGGGATATGCCTGCACAGTTCCCCAGAGCCTGCGCTATTGCCTGCCCCAGTACGATCCCTGTGTCCTCTATGAGATGGTGGTCATCTACAATGAGATCTCCTTCGGCTTTGACCACAAGGTCAAGATTACCATGTTTTGAGAATGCATGCAGCATGTGATCAAAGAAACCTATACCTGTGGAAATGTCGGAAATACCGCTCCCGTCCAGGTTAAGCTCCATCTGTATGTCGGTTTCCTTGGTCTTGCGGGAGATAGTTGCTTTCCTCATAATTTTCACGTACCTATTTTTACATATTTTAACTATTTATATTAGACTATTTCACAAAACTATTTCAGACAATATTTGACTATTTCTGCTGCTCTTTAAGGATATTAAGAGCTTCCTGATATGTGAATTTGCCTGTGTACAATGCGCTGCCAACAACCACTCCGCATGCACCGGTTGCCCGTATGGTGAGTATATCCTGAAGTGTGGTGATGCCTCCTGAGGCTATTACGGGTATGTTTACAGCTTTCACCAGTTCGGCCGTAGGTTCTGGATCTACTCCCTTCATGAGACCTTCGTTATCGATGTTAGTGAATAGCAGAGTGCCTGCACCCAGCTTTTCGAACTTTCTCCCCATCTCTATTGCAGTGAATTCAGAGATTTTTTTCCATCCTTCTATGGCCACTTTTCCGTTCTTTGAATCCAGGGCCACATTGATGTGTACGCTTCCAAACTCATCGGCAAGCCTTTTGACAAGTTCAGGTTCACGCAGTGCTGCTGTGCTCAGTATGACTCTGTCTGCTCCAAGCTTAAGGAGATGTGCGGCGTCTTCAAAAGAGCGGATACCTCCCCCTATCTGGATGATGACTCCCCTTTTTTTACCCGCACTCACTATTTTTTCGATAATAGGCGCGTTGACCCTTTTTCCATCCAATGCTCCGTCAAGGTCGATGAGATGCAGTGTCTTTGCTCCCTGTGCTACCCAGTCCAGTGCAACAGCCACGGGATTATCCAGTGAGACCATTTCACTTCCTGGAACTCCCTGAACCAGCTGGACACATTTACCGCCCCTCATATCCACTGCAGGAATGACTTCGAATTCCATGCTATGACCTCATGGCATGAGCCGTTCGATGGGCACCACAAGTATGTCCTTTGCCCCTACGGCCTTTAACTTGTTCACTGTGGAAAAGATAAGATCCGCATCTATCACAGCATGTACTGCAAGAATGGAATTTGAGGCTTCGACTTTCATGACAGTGGGACCTGCAAGACCTGGAAGTACCTGCTTAACAGCTTCCAGGGCTGACTCGGGTACGTTCATCATGAGGTAACGCTTGCCTTTTGCCCTTAGCACGCTTTCGATGGAAGTGCTTATCTGTTCCACCTTGGAGTTGTTTGCACTGGTCTTTTTGTTAGCTATGAGATAAACAGAAGAGGTGAATACCTTATCGATCATCTTCAGGTGGTTCGTTGCAAGTGTGGTTCCAGAGCTTGAGATATCCACTATGGCATCTGCAATTCCAACATGTGGTGTAAGCTCGCAGGCGCCGCTGACCTTAATGATCTCGACATTGATAGCTAGGTTCTTGAAATACCTTGACGTGATGTTGGGAAACTCTGTGGCTATCCTTTTACCTTCCAGGCTATGGGGTGCCTTAAAGGGTGATTCTTCCGGGACGGCAAGTACAAGATTCGCTCTTCCAAAACCCATGTCAAGTAACATTTCGACCTGTGCTCCTGTCTCGTTGATCAGATCAAGACCTGTCACACCTACGTCGGCAGCTCCGTCCTGCACATATTCAGGGATATCCGAAGCTCTCGCGAAAAGGATGGTGATATCAGGATCAGTGGTCTTTGCGAAAAGCTTTCTGGTACCTCCTTCAAGTACTGGCAGGCCCGCTTCTTTGAGCAGTTCGACGGTTGGATCATGGAGTCTTCCTTTATTGGGTATTGCAATACGTATCATTGTTCCTACTTCCAGCTGCATTCTCCTGGGTTATCACTGACCTGAGGAATACTTTCCTGAGATATAAGCCTTCATATGCTTCTATGATATAAGTTGTCTTGTATGGCCTCTGAAATTGCTAATATAATTTGTCCGGTAGACACTGTATTTTTGCTATTTGCCTCCGCAGCCTAATTATTACTGAGAGTAATGTGAGATGTGGTTAGTATTAAATATGACTATGCATTAGTTATTATACAAATTCCCATAGAAATATAAAAATGTATTAATAAAGGGATTTGTCTACTTTAAAGAGGATTAGAATGATCAGGAACATCAAGGTCGAACCTTTGACGGAAACTCCTGTCAACAGACAGCAGATCGAACTTGTTGAGAGAAAGGGTATTGGACACCCTGACAGCATTTCCGATGGTCTCTCTGAGGCAGTGAGCCGTGCTTTATGTGCTGAGTACATTAAAAAGTGTGGAGCTGTACTGCACCACAATACTGATGAAACACAGATAGTTGCAGGTCGCTCCTGCCCCACATTCGGTGGCGGAGAGGTCATACAACCCATATACACTTTACTTGTGGGCAGGGCTACCAAAGAGTTCGAAGGTGTGGAGATCCCTACAGATGCTGTAGCACTTTCAGCCGCCAGGCAATATCTGAGGAAGCATATTGTGGATATGGATCTGGAAAGGGACATTATAATAGACTGTAAGCTTGGTACGGGCTCCTCGGATCTAAGGGATGTGTTCAGAAAGGACAGGGTGCCTTTTGCGAACGACACTTCCTTTGGTGTGGGCCATGCTCCTTTCTCAGAGCTTGAGAACATTGTCTATAACACTGAGAGGCAGCTCATCAATGACCTGAAGAAGAAGATCCCGGGCATAGGCACGGATATCAAGGTCATGGGTATGAGAGATAGCGATGAGATCACCATCACTGTGGGCTGTGCCATGGTGGGCAGGCATATTGATGATATGGACAGTTATATCAGCATCAAACAGCAGATGAATAACTATGTCCATGATCTGGCACTGAATTACACTGACAGGAAGGTCAATACCTATGTCAACACTGCAGATAATTATGACCATGGATCTGTGTTCCTTACCGTCACTGGTACTTCTGCGGAAATGGGCGACGATGGTTCTGTAGGCAGAGGCAACCGCTGTAACGGCCTGATCACTCCGAACAGGCCAATGAGCATGGAAGCTACAAGCGGTAAGAACCCCATCAACCATATCGGTAAGCTTTACAACCTGCTTTCCACAAGGATGGCAAGGCAGATCGTTAAGGAAGTCCCTGATGTTGAGGATGTATACATAAGGATACTTTCACAGATCGGACAGCCCATAGACCAGCCATTGGTGGCAAGCGCTCAGATCATCCCTAAGAAGGGAACACACTTTGCGTCTATAGAGTCAGAAGCTAACGCCATCATCGATGAGGGTCTGGCCAACGTGGCAGACATCACTAAAATGATAATAAAGGGCGAACTGGACACATTCTGATGTCCTTTTTGTGAAGAAGGGGCACTCACTCCTTCTTTCCCTCCGTTTTCGATGATCGTTCAGAGATGTTTTTCCGAAAAGGCTAAGTAGTATGATGCGTATCAGTGTGATACCCGTGAGGTATATCCTCCGAAATCAATCGCGTTGTCCCGCCTTAACTCAGTGGTAGAGTGCGCGGCTGTAGTATGGTCATGTGACGTCAGTCACACATTACCGCGCAGGCACCGCGATGCCCCCGGTTCGAGTCTGGGAGGCGGGACCTGAACCCCAACGAAAGGTTTAAATGCAAAAACTCCCTTTTAGGGGTGCTCTCAACACAGCGTCCGAATAGTGTAGTGGCCTATCATGAAGCCCTGTCGAGGCTTCGACCCGGGTTCGAATCCCGGTTCGGGCGTTTTAATGAAATCCCCGGTATACCGGGGAATAAATTTACATTTTAAGAGTATTTTTGATGTAATTACTGATGGTTATTGAATAGATTTGAATTGCTTTTATTTTAGCTCCGTAGAAAAACTGAATCTTAATTGAACCACACAAAGGTTCAAGGAGCATGAAAACTAACGCTGATCAATTCTCTGGAACTCGTGTTATCTGTGATTATTGTCGATGTTGACATCCATGAGCATTTCTACAGAGCCTGAACAGATTCTATTGAAAAGAAGTATTTGGAGCTAATAAGATGGCTTCATCTTCTCTGTAATAAATGAAAAAGGGTATATACTGTTCTTCATAAAAAGAGATTGCTGCCTTAAAATTGATATTCTCGTGAGGTGGCAGGAGGTTACAGTAGTGTCTGCTTCAATGGTGGGAATGAGTTTTCTTGTGCTTGGTGTGTTCTTGCTGCTTGGTAAATGGATACGAGTTATATCTCCATCCCTGCAAAAACTCTTCATACCCAGTTCACTTATAGGAGGATTTCTTGCTTTGTTCCTTGGTCCTGAGGTTCTGGGCACCATTGTTTCATGGACCGGCTATTACGATTCTTCCCTCTCTAACGGTATATTTTCACAGGAGATTCTTGATGTATGGAGGATACTGCCAGGACTTTTCATCAATATAATATTTGCCACACTTTTTCTGGGAAAGAAAATACCTGGTATCCATGATATGTGGTTAGTAGCAGGACCTCAGATCGCACACGGACAAACCATAGCATGGGGACAATATGTCTTTGGGATACTGATAACTATCTTTGTCCTAAGTCCAGTGTTTGGAATTGATCCTATGGCAGGTGCACTTATAGAAATATCTTTTGAGGGAGGACATGGTACCGCAGCAGGCATGGCTGCTACGTTCGAGGAACTGGGGTTTGCAGAAGCAGGTGATCTTGCACTTGGTCTTGCGACAGTGGGGATCCTTTTCGGTGTCGTACTAGGCATACTCATTCTGAACTATGGAGTGAGGACTGGTAAAACAGAGGTGTTGCAAAGGACATCCCAGATAGGCCTTGATGAGAGAAGGCAGACCGGCATCATTGATTTCGATGCGAGGGAATCTGCAGGGAAGATCACTACGAGACCTGAATCAATTGAACCGTTATCTCTCCATTTTGCTTACGTTGGAGTTGCTATTGGGATTGGTTATGTTATCCTGCAGCTTTTGATCCAGATCGAAGAGATCACATGGGGAAAAGCCACAGGCATATATCTGCTGACATACATTCCTCTCTTTCCCCTGGCAATGATCGGAGGCATTATTCTGCAGATGTTCCTTGACAGGTTTGATGTATACCAGACCCTGGACAGAAATCTCATGATGAGGATACAGGGCCTCTCTCTGGATATATTGATAACCAGTGCCATCGCTACCCTGTCCCTTACAGTAATCGGTAACAATCTGATGCCTTTCATCATACTTGCATTAGTAGGGATATTTTGGAACCTGGCAGGATTTATGCTCCTTGGGCCAAGGATGATGCCCTCATATTGGTTCGAAAGGAGCATAGGCAATTTCGGGCAGTCAATGGGAATGACAGCCAGTGGTCTTTTGCTCATGAAGATCGCCGATCCTGATAACAGATCTCCTGCCCTTGAAGGTTTCGGATATAAGCAGCTCCTGTTTGAGCCAGTTGTGGGTGGGGGTGTATTCACTGCAGCCTCTGTTCCTTTAATATTCCACTTTGGTCCAATGCCTCTTCTCATTCTGACAGCTATCATCATGTCATTCTGGCTCTTATTAGGGCTCTTCTATTTCGGGAAAAAATAAGAAAGATGGTTTGCAGCGGGGCATGATCTTGAGTCCGATGATCGCTATTCCATCAAAAATCATAAAATTAGCAAAATAAGTTTGTTATGTTGATCAGCAATTAAAAAAGTACACATGAAGAGGCTTCACAGTATCCTTGATGCTGGAAAAACCATACTATACACTTCAAACCATCTGCGAAAGAGCCAATATTTTCTATGACTGCTGGCTTAAAAGTCATTTTTTGCAGAGGAAAGGAATAAAAAAATAGAGGAAGGGGTTGATCCCTTCTCATTTTATAGCTTAGTCTCTTCTAAAGAGATATGCAACTGCAAGCAGACCTGCAACCGCAAAGAGTGCTTCAAAGCCTGGTGTTTTTTCCTCGGTTGGGAGAGTAACATTGTCAGTTACATTACTTTGTACATCAGTTTCACTGCTTACAGGGGGTTGAAGTGCCATTTCAGCAGTTATCGCAAACGGAGAGAATCCCGGCGTCTGAGATTCATAGATCACGTAACCGTCGGTGCTGCTTCCCATTGTCGTGGGTAAGATTTCCCATGCAGTTCCGTTATATCTCTGTAGCTTCACATTCTCCGGGTTTATATCCATCTGCTGCATCCATGAGGTGTTCACCTTGAACTTTACCTCTGGATCCTTTATGTTGGCCGATGTAGCAAAACCTGCCCTTCCGACCCAGATATTGACATATTTATAAATGGATCCCTCAGGAGTGACGCTGACCAATTTTGACCTATTGTTAAGGACTTCTATGGTGGAAGTTGTGTCCCCTGCGTTCTTCAGGGAATAGAAGCTGATCGACTGTATGGGGTTTCCTTCCCTTGTGAACTGATAGGTCACATTGGTATTCATTCTAAGGTATTGGGTTTTTGCATCTTTCAATGCCAGATTAGTGAAATCCTCTACGGAAGCCGAAGCACCGCCTGCTCCCCCACTGCTCCTGCTACTACCTCCACCGCCGCCGCTGGACGAACTGGTTGTAAGGTCTTCACTCACTGCTATGCCTGCCAGTCCACCACTGTTGTACGGGACAAGAGTGTAAGTATAGGTCGTACCACTGCTCAAGCCACTGTCGACATAAGATGTTGATCCGCTCACATTTCCAAGGACGGCATCGTCCCTGCTTATTTGTACCTGAGCAGTGTCGTTGGAAGCTTCCCATGTCACTGTAATTGAGTTCCTCGTGATATCTGTTCCAGATACACTGAATATCTCCGGAAGGCTCATTGCAATTGCTGAATCATTGACCAATGTGGAATTAATGTTCCCTGAAGTATCTACTGTACGGATACCTATTGTGTAGGTAGTGCCCTCAGTAAGGCCGGTTGCGTTGTAGGGGTGGTATTGTCTGTTGTATTTGTAACAAATGCATCATTGAGGTATACCATCACGTGACTGAAATCGTCGTCATCGGGATTTACCCATGTCCAATTGATCCAGCTTGCATCGGCATCAGTTTCCTCAAGGTTAGTAACAGATGCCGGAGGCATGGCGTCTATGAAGATCGCTGTTGCTGAATCATTTACCCATGTCGGATTAATGTTCCCTGAATCATCCACGGTCCTGGTGCTTATTGTATATGTACCGCCTTCAATAAGACCTGTCGAATTATAATATCCTTCTGATGTGTTCGTGACAAAAGTCCCGTTCAAGTATACCATCACATGACTAAAATCAACATCAACAGGGTTTGTCCAGGCCCATCTGATCCAGTTTGCACCTGCACTTGTTTCGTTCAGACCTGACACCGATGCCGGTGGGGTCGTATCGTCTGCACCTTCCACATGAAGGATGACAAGACCATTGCCGAAGTCTGCTACGTATACATAAGTGTTCGATACCGCAACATCATATGCATAGCCAGCTGTATTAAAGCCACCTTCCTCAATTGGCGCTGCAGGATCAGTGACGTTAAAGATCACAATTCCATTACTATCATCTGCGATGTATACGTAATTTCCAGAAATGGCAAGATCATGTGCATAACTCGTAGTACCATTGCCTGTGAATGCTGGTGCAGTCGGGTCAGTAATATTCAAGACCACAAGACCAGCATCACCATCTGCTATGTAGGCATAATCTCCTGATACTGCAACTCCATTTGCATGACCTGTAGTATTAAAACTGCCAACCGGTGAAGTCGGATCATCAATATCCATGATCACAAGACCAGCATCACCATCTGCTATGTAGGCATAACCGTCTGCTACAGCAACATTTTCTGCATTTCCTGCAGTATCATAATCGTCTCCGACCACATTTTCTGGATTTGTAACG
>NZ_JBFXHJ010000044.1:0-15245 GCF_050177135.1 Methanomethylovorans sp. | reverse complement strand
TAGTGACACCGGCACCTCCGGGGCAAAAAAAGCAACTAAAAACAAACTGCCTAAGGTTTCCATCCTCTCCACCGGCGGCACCATTGCAAGCAAGATCGATTACAGGACCGGGGCAGTTACAGCGAGGTTCTCCGCTGATGACATATTAAAAGCGATCCCTGAACTTACGGAAATTGCAGATCTCTCCGGAAGAGCCATCTATAATATACTTTCCGAGAACATGAGGACCGAATATTGGGAAAAGCTTTCCAGGGCGGTGGCAGAAGAGATCAAGAACGGTGCAGATGGAATAATCATTGCACATGGTACTGACACGATGATGTATACAGCTGCTGCACTGGCCTTCATGGTCCGCACTCCTGTGCCCATCGTGTTCGTTGGTTCACAGCGCAGTGCTGACCGGCCAAGCAGTGACAATGCCATGAATGCGATATGTGCAGCTAAAGTCGCAGTAAGCGACATCGCCGAAGTGTGTGTGGTGATGCATGGCAGTGAATCGGATGACCTATGCGATATACACAGAGCCACCAAGGTCAGAAAGATGCACACTTCCAGAAGAGATGCGTTCAGATCCATTAACTCGGAACCTATAGGCTTTGTGGACTATCTTACCGGGGAGATCCACACTCACCTGGAATATACTAAAAGGTCCTCACATCAACTCGAACTTAGAGGCGGCTTCGAGCCAAAATGTGCACTTGTCAAGTTCACACCCGGCGCAAGTCCCGATATAATTTCATATTATCTTGATGCAGGATACAAAGGTATTGTAATCGAGGGTACAGGACTGGGGCATGTGTCATCCGAATGGGTGCCTATGATAGAACGCGCAACAACCATGAACGTCCCTGTAGTAATAACGTCCCAATGCCTTCATGGCCGGGTCTGTGACCGCATTTATGATACCGGCAGGGATATGTTAAAAGCCGGGGCCATTGAGGGAGAAGATATGCTGCCTGAAGTAGCCCTGGTAAAGCTCATGTGGGCGCTGAAACTGTCTGATGACCCCGATACTGTGAAAAAAATGATGACTCAGAACATCGCATTTGAGATCAACGAGAGAAGTTCGGAATAAAGCATCGTTATATAAAAGTAATTACTTTTATACCGCAAGGATCGTTAGTGAGGAAAAAGATCACTACTCATATACAGGTGAATATATGTCATTGAACTTAAGGACACATTATACGTCCCAGATAGACCCGGAAGCTATGAATGGTGCGGAAGTGACCCTGGCTGGCTGGGTGTACGAAGTAAGAGACCTTGGAGGCATTTGTTTTGTCGTGCTGCGTGACCGGGAAGGCCGTGCACAGGTGACCCTGGTCAAAAAGAGAACGGACCCTGAACTTCTTGAAACTGCAAGAAAGCTTGTGAGAGAATCCGTTATCACTGTCACTGCCACGGTCAAAGCCGAAGCAAAAGCCCCGGGTGGGTATGAGCTTATACCTAAGGAGATAATGCTGCTCAATGAAGCAGACTCCCCTCTGCCCATGGATACGACAGGCAAAGTGGAAGCTGAGCTGGACACACGCCTGGACTCGAGGTTCATGGACCTCCGAAGGGACAGGACCACTGCCATCTTTAAGATACGCCATGAGACCTTGCAA
Source organism: Methanomethylovorans sp. (assembly GCF_050177135.1). NCBI lineage: Archaea > Methanobacteriati > Methanobacteriota > Methanomicrobia > Methanosarcinales > Methanosarcinaceae > Methanomethylovorans > Methanomethylovorans sp. The sequence goes on along the minus strand of NZ_JBFXHJ010000044.1, from coordinate 13,638 downwards.
GCGGTCCGGAAATATCTTAGTGACAATGGATTCATCGATGTGACAAGCCCAAAGGTCGTGGCAACTGCCACTGAAGGTGGAACATCGCTGTTTCCCATAACATACTTTGACAGAGAGGCTTTCCTTAACCAGAGCCCTCAGCTTTTCAAGCAGATCCTCATGTCAGGAGGGCTTGACAGGGTCTTTGAGATAGGCCCCATATTCAGGGCCGAGGAACATGATACCAGGAAACATCTCAATGAGGCCACTTCTATCGATATAGAGGCAAGCTTCTGTGACCATTTCGATGTCATGGCGATCCTTGAGAACATGATAGCATATGTTTATGCTCATGTAAAAGAGAACGCAGCAAGGTCACTTGAAGTGCTTGGCATAGACCTGCAGGTTCCGGCAGTACCCTTCCCGAAGATGACCTACGATGAAGCACTGGAAATAGTGAATGCCCATGGAGAAGAAACACTCAAATGGGGAGATGACCTGAGCACCCTTTCCGAACATACGATCGGCGCACATGTGTTCAAAGAAATGGGCGTGTCCCACTATTTCATTATCGACTGGCCCACTGAGATCAAGCCGTTCTATGCAATGCCATACGAGGACAGGCCGGAGTTCAGCAAGTCCTTCGACATGATGCACAGGACCATGGAGCTGTCATCCGGTGCCCAGCGTATACACATCCATGATATGCTAAAGAACAGGATCGAGTCCCAGGGATTGGACCCGGAAGGCTTTGATTTCTATCTGAAGGCGTTCAGATATGGAATGCCTCCGCATGCAGGATGGGGTGTAGGCTGTGAACGTCTTGTAATGACAATGCTGGGTGTTGAGAATATACGTGACGTAGTACTGTTCCCAAGGGACAGGCGCAGATTATCCCCATGAGGTGAGTGATAACATGCAGGAAAGGAACGCTACATCTGGAAGTACAGGTAAACAGGCAGCTGGAGAAGCTGCTGCCTGGCTTGTGGAAGACGGCAGCGTGATAGGTCTTGGTACAGGCTCTACCACTGCCTTTGCAATTAAAGCAATAGGTAGAAGAGTTGACGAGGGGCTCGACGTGCTGGCTGTTGTCACATCATACCAGTCTGAAATGCTGGCCATTGAAGCAGGCATACCCCTTACAACACTGGCCGAACACCCTGAACTTGATATCGCCATCGATGGAGCTGATCAGGTAGATACGGATCTGAATGTCATCAAAGGAGGGGGGGCTGCGCACACAAGAGAAAAGGTCGTTGCATTCTCCTCTGATCAATTCGTGGTGGTGGTCGATGATTCGAAAATGAAGGAACAACTTGACCATTTCGTACCAATAGAAGTGCTGCCTTACGCGAAGGAACTGGTCATGAGATGCGTGCGTGAACTGGGCGGAGAGCCACAACTGCGCCTGGCGTCACGAAAAGACGGACCTGTGATCACTGATAACGGGAACTTCGTTATAGATGCATCATTTGGAACTATAGATAATGTGGAAGCTCTGTCCATTTCCTTATCAATGTGTCCCGGAGTGGTTGAGCATGGTATTTTCACCGATGTGACAGATATGGTGTTCATCGGGAATAAGGATGGATCCGTAAAAAGGCTGGATACCCTTTGATAAAAAGGGTATCATTTATTCACATCAAGAGGGCAGGCACACATTTCTATAAGCGCTTCTTCGCCGGTGTGTGAACCACGGGCTATAAGGATATCGCCAGCCTGCACCTGCGTGTTCTTTTTAGGGCTGTACAGCCATTTTTCACCTCTTTTTATAGCCATGACATAGACCCCTGTCTCTGTCTCAAGTTTGAGTTGGCCGAAGGTCTTTCCCACAATAGGCGAGCAGCTTTCCACAGTCAGGCGTGTTATCACTTCATCTGATTGACGTACAGCTATAGTTACGACCGGATGCAGTTCTATATCCCTTAGTACAATGTCAGCTATAGCATATGCTGCATCTGAGATGGACTCTGAGGCATTCGCAAGGTGTAAAAGCCCACGCAGCTGATTGACATCGGAAACATGCTTGGCGGTCTCCAGGACCCAATGCTGCAGTTCGTGCTTCATGCAATCCATCTTATATTCGATGGCCTTGACCTCTTCGGCAATATCCTCATTATCGAAGAGCAACGCCGAATATGCAAGGCCCACAGACATTTCTGCCATATCCTTCATGTCCACAATGATATCTACCGCCTTTTCAAGGTCCTGCAACATTTTTTCATGTTTCACTTCTTTTGGAATGTACTTCTCATTGGTCACAAGCTCTGCGAAAAGTAAAACACCTTCATCATGCCCTCTTGCAAACAGCACATCATCGGCTCTGACCCTTGTTTCATGATTTGGATTGTAGATCCAGTCATTCTGCCTGCGGATGGCTATCACCCACATACCCGTCTCGGTATCGAGTTCAATGTCCCCCAGAGTATGACCTGCAACTTTGGACTCCGGACTGACCGTAGCTCTCACTATGGTCTCAGCTGCTTCTCTTAGAGCAAGCTTCAACTCCATTGGTATGCCCATTTCCATGAGCACTATCTTTGCAATATCCCCGGCAGCATCTGCAATTCCTTCTGAGGCTTGTGCAACCTGCAGGACACCGGCCATCTCTTCGGCCTCTTCCACACGCCTTGTACTTAGCATGGCAGTGATCTTCATGTGATAATAGAGGGTATCCATCTTGTCTTCAAGACGCACTACCTCTTCAGCAATGTCCTCATTATCATAGATCATGGCAGAATATGCCAGGTCCACCATCAGTTCCGAGGTGTCTTTCATCTCAATGAGCATATCCTTCAGGTTTCTTGGAGTGTATCGTATCTCTTTCGGACTCATAATGTTCTATCAGCTCTGATCTATTTTCATTTTAGAATATAGCTTTCCGGTTTATTATATTATAGCATGCTGAACATGCGCAGAGTAATAAATATACCTGCGACACCCACCAGATCTCCCAGGGTCGCAATGATAGGGATCACAGTATCGTCGGGGTCCAGTCCGAACCTGTGGGACATAAAGGATATCAACACGGTCATAAAGAACACAACTGTAAGTTCAATGCCGCCTGCGATCATGCATATTTTGAATAGCACGAACATGCCAATTCCTATTCCCATCAGGTGTCCTGTAACCCAGACTATGAAACTTAACACCGCGCTCGCTGTGAGACCCACTATCAGAGCCGCAAGCACGCTGTTCCTTACGACGGGGTTCTTTGTGATATGACCACCAAGACCCATGTGCAGGGCAGAGGAGATCCTGGCACCCAGCATGCTGCCTGTGTCTCCCCCTATTTTGATGAGCGATGGAATGAGCAACAGAATGATGGGCATGGAAACGAGCTGGTCAAGCCTGTAGTTCAGGATCTGCCCGGTGATGAGCCCGACGAACGAGGTAGTCACCAGGATCGGGAAACCTCTTCCTACGATACCCCTTACTGTGTAATAGGTCATAGGAGAAGCACCGCCTTTGCAGCCAGGAAAAGCATTAACATGGAAACGATGTCTCCGATGGTAGCAATGGCCGGAGTGACCACATTGTCCGGATCGAAACCGAACCTGAACATTCCAAGGGACAGGAAAACCGCTACTACTGCCAGTATAAGCCCTGAAGATACCCCCGCCAGCACAGCTATGAACATGAGCGTCAGCGCACCGGCACTTTCAAGACCGAATGCAATGGTCACGAAATGTCCCAGCAGCCCGAGAATAGCTGAAATGATAAAACTCAGCAACAATGAACCTCCAATGTTATTGGTAAGTTCGGGATTGTTCTCGATCTTGGTGATAAGACCCATGTGTATGGCGCTTCCAAGACGTGAACCCAGAGTACAGGAAATATTGCCGCGCATACCAAGCACGGCAGGCGAGATGACTATCAACCCGGGAATGAGTTGCAGTTCTTCTGTCATGCCGGACAAAATGATGCCTGCTATGACCCCGCCCATGGTCGCTATGATCTCAAAAGGCAACGCTTCACGTACTATCGACGAGATGCTGGCATAGTCACCAATGTACTCCTCGACTATCCCGATCTCATCCTCTTCTTCAGGATGTGCACGGTGAAGCATAGTATCTATTATCTGCATCTTTATATTAAAACACTGTTCTATGGCAAATGTTCACAACTCATCAAAAAAGGCTATATACCCCTAGTTACATTTAGGGTACCGCACAACACTACTCAGTTAGAAAATAAGGGCCCGTGGTCTAGCCGGTCATGACATCGCCTTTACACGGCGGGGATCCTGAGTTCGAATCTCAGCGGGCCCACTTGAAATATCTGATTTTTCTGATGCTGATCTTTTCAATAGACAAAGTATTCTTTTGTCATCATTGAAGTATTAAGCAGAGCCTGTAATTCGTAAATTTATTTGACTTTCGAGAACAGATATGTATCGACCCATTGTGGTAAATGGTTTTCATCTTTTATTTGAATTGTTCCATCGATATCTTTTTCTGCAATTAGGACTGCAGAATCATTCGAATTGTCAAATATATATGCTCTCCTGCATAGCTTTACGGCATCATATAATAAGTTGTTTGATTTTATGTACCTTGTTGTTATTTTGTGATCAGGAACGTCATGTTGTCCCTTTTCAACACGTTCTTTCACTCGTCCTTGGTTAATGGTACTATCTGATGTGCTTATAAAATAAAGATATAGCTGCCATCCTTTTTCTTTAGCACGTTCCATGAATTCAATTTTAGATCCATGTGAAAATACTGTTTCAAATGAAAACAAGCTGATATCCAGGTCAATTAGTTTATCCCGGATGAAATCCGCTGCCAATGAACCCAAATAGGGGTTGTTTAGATCGTTGATAAGACAATTATTTTCAAATTTTATATGTTTAATGTCAATTTTACTTATTGGGAGCAGGGTCGAATCTAAAAGATGTTTTTTGAATTCAGAAATATTTGATTGTATTCCAAACTTTCCAAAATCAATAATTTTTGTAATATTAAGTTTGTCAGGATCAATATGTAATTGTGTATTTATTAACCATGGGTCATCTTCAATGAATTGTTTGACCAGAGTAGATTTACCTGATCCATTCGGACCCGCGAATATTCGGATCCGCTTCATAGTTTATACACAAGTTTTTTTGGGACAACAAATGCATTTTCGAGTGTTTTTATCACTTCGACCCTACCATCTGGGAATTTCCTGACAATAGCATTGCCCTGTTGGATCGTAATAGCTCTGCCATTTTTGAGAGCATCATTTGCTGCATGGGTTGTTGCTTTCCGTGCTAACTCTTCGATGTGTTTAGATTGCTCGTCAGGTGACAATCCCATAGAGTTATTACATGTTGATTGTGTACCGATTTTTTCAGGAAAACTGGGTCGAACATTGGATTTAGCTATTTTTGACATGTAATTTCCTCATCGCCTCGGTATAGTCCAGTATATTATTGTGTACATAAATAAGTTTGTCTTTATCGCATAATTGAGTTTCTCGATCTTATCCAATGGCAAAGATCGATTTGAAGGTGCAGCAGTACCTACTTAAAAAGGAAAAGCATCAATGATCCTCCTAAATTCATCCATAGCCTGCTGCACTTTATTCAAATAATGCGCGCTTCTGACAGTGGCCGGTGCGCTTCCCTGAATGAAATCAACCAAACTTTCAGTCACGCTTTTAAGCTTAAAAGAAAGGAGTTTGCTGCTGGAGCCTCATCTTCAAAAAAACTCAAATGCCTCTTGCCAAAAAGGACAATCTGTCCTCAACAATACGGGATCCTAAAAGTAAATATGCTTCCTTTTCCGACCTCGCTTTCCACCCATACACTGCCACTATGCATTTCAGCATACTTTTTAACAAGGACCAGACCAAGCCCGGTTCCCTGATGCTCACGTGTCATATATGAGTTCAGCTGTTTAAATGGCTGGAAAAGTTTGCCAAGATCTTTCGTTGCAATCCCTATCCCGGTATCTATTACACTAATGTGAAGCATATTATGATAACGCTGCGCAGTAATACCTACATAACCCTTATCCGGGGTGAATTTGATGGCGTTGCTCGTAAGGTTGTAGAGGACCTGTTTGAACTTTATTTTATCCGCACAGATATTTTCAAGGCCTGACTCTACCTTTATGTCAAATTCAATGTTCTTCTTAAGTGCAAGGGGGGATATTAGTGCCTTTATCTCTTCCATTACATCATAAATTGAGAACAATTCGCGGTTCAGTTCCATTTTACCGGCTTCGGCCTTTGAAAAATCAAGGATATCATTGATTAGTTCCAGCAGATGTCTACCGCCTTTAAGAATGTGATCTATATACCTTGCCTGTTTTTCATTCAGGTTCCCGGCAGTTCCTTCGAGCAAAATATCAGAAAAACCTATTATAGAATTAAGCGGAGTTCTCAATTCATGGCTCATGGTAGCCAGGAATTCACCCTTGCTTCTGTTTGCATCCTCAGCAGCGATCTTAGCATTCAATAGGATCTCTTCAGCCTGCTTTCTCTCGGTAATGTCCCTGCAGACGCAGAAGATCAGTTTTTTCCCTCCAAAGAAAGCTGCGTTCCCACTTATTTCCACGTTGATGAAGGTACCATCCTTGCGACGATGCGTAGTTTCATGAATGACCCCTCTATTGTCAGCAAGCCGGATCATTTCCAGCAACTGCTCTTTCGTATAGTGAGTATCCCAATCCCACATGTATAGTGTAAGGAGCTCCTCTGGCGAATAGCCCAGCATTTCAGCGTATCGTTGGTTTGCTTCGCAAACCTTACCATTCTGATCAAGGATAACTATTCCATCTTTTGATTGTTCGATCAGGATGCGCCTTCTGGCTGCCTCCTCTGCAACCCTGTTCTCAGCCTGCTTTCTGTCAGTGATATCCTGTATAGTCCCAATAACTACATTTCTTTCAGCAAAATATTCTGCCACCGAATGTATATCACGGATCTTACCATCATTTTGCCTTGTGATCCTAAAATGAACATCATATGGTCTTTTGCTGCTCACAAGATCCCGGAGTGCCGTATCAAGCATAGAACGATACTCTGGTAAAGGAATAGTTTGTATGTCTTTGATCGTAAGTTGTTTATTTTCTAATCCATAAATGAGGAGTGCTTGTTCAGAAGCATCTACCTTACCGGAACCAAGATCAAATTCCCAGCTCCCAAAGCCTCCCACCTTCTGTGCAGTACGAAGCTGCATTTCTCTCCTTTGCAACTCTTCTTCAGCCAGCTTGTGCCGTGTGATATCCCGGCCAACCCCCAATACACCTATCAAATGCCCATTTGAGTCATACATAGGACTTTTAATGGTTTCAAGGTATTCTCTATGCCCATCATCAGCAAAAATGATCTCCTCCTCATTCATGCTGGGTTTGCCCGCATCCATGGTTTTTCTGTCATTCAGAGTGAAAAGGTCTGCAAGGTCCTTTTCCACAAAATCATAGTCTGTACTGCCGATAATTTTTGCTTCCTTCGCACCGAAAAATCGTTCGAACTTTGGATTACACATCAGATAAACACCATTCTGATCTTTCAACCAGACAAGATCCGGAATGGTGTCCACCAATGTGCGCAATTGTCCTTTGCTATTTAAGAGCGATCTCTCTGTTAGATTAAGGTCCGTTATGTCTTCCCCAACACTGGTAATACTGGAAATCCTGCCACTTCTATCTTTCAGCACAGTATTAGTCCAGGCAATAACTCTTTTATTCCCATCTTTAGTGACGATCTCATTTTCGTGGTATGATGGGAAATCTGCAGTTCCAATTGTTCTTATGAAGACATTTTTTACTTCAGGGACTATCTCTGTGGGTAAAAAAACATCAAACCAATTATTGTTAAGGACTTCTTCTCTGTTCCATCCTGTAAGATCGAGCAAATGATCATTACAGAAAATAATATTTGCATTTGCATCCAGCATAACTCCGGCAAGTTGCAGGTTATTGAGGACACTGGAGAGATAATTTTCAGATCCTTTCTGCTCTGGTTCTTTCATTTCCCGTTTGTTGACATTCACATTTTGCAGGATCACACTTGTGGGATAATTTTTTGACAGCGGCTGGACTTTTAGTAAAAACCAGCATTCTCCAGTGGGACCTATGGATCGATATTTAAATTTGAATACTTCCGATCTGCCTTCGATGACGTCTCTTATTCCCTGGGCTATGGAAAATGCTTCTTCTCCGTTTCCCGTTAAATACACGCAAGCATCTAAAAAATGATTTCCTTCACTTAATGCAACAATATCCAGACCGTTCTTCAGCGCAAATTCTGTCCAGCTTCCATTTGTATAAGTAATGATCCCGGCAGAGGATAATATGATAATAGCATCTTCCCGGAGATCCATTGGATCTGCTTCACGTTGGCTATTTAAAAATGCATCGGTTTTGGAAGGCATGTATGAACCATGTTTTTTTTATATCCATTATATAATAACTGTATTTATATGTTGTCGAAAACATGTAGTATTTTGTCTTGCAGCCTATTACTTAAACAACTCTTTCTCCCTGCAATGGATCAAAACTTTTTAAGATGAAAACTTGATCAGAACTGCAGGCCAAATATGGTCCATAGGACCAAAAATGTGGCAACGATAAATGTTCAGCAGAAAAACATATATGGGTTAATGGGTGATTTAAGCCACAAGGAGAAGGTAATATAGGATCATAGCTCAACCGGACCAAGGACCACCGTTCATTATCCGGCAACAAGGAGGCATTTTGTGTTCACCATTTATAAATCAATAGAAAGCGAGATCATCATCCTTGACAAGATCGAAAAGGGAGCATGGGTGAACATCGTAAATCCCAATGAAAAAGAGATATCCTGCCTTTCTGAAGATCTGAAGATACCGATCGAGCATCTTAAAGCTGCTTTGGATGAAGAGGAACGTGCCAGAATTGAACTGGACGAAGAATGCACCATTGTGCTGATAGATATCCCAGTTGCAAGCAAAGATACATCCGAGAGAGGTATTTACTATACGATACCTCTTGGTATCATCATCACTAACGAGAATATTGTAACTGTTTCTCTAAGGGAGAACTCAGTTATAAGGCCATTTTTAGAGAATACGGTCAAGTCTTTCTGGACATTTAAGAAAACACGTTTTTTGCTACAGATATTTTATCGCAATTCCAAAGTCTATCTCCAATATCTGAGAAACATAGATAAAACAAGTGATGTTATCGAAAGCCGGCTACACAGATCGCTGAAGAACGAGGAATTGATCCAGCTCTTAGAACTTGAAAAAAGTCTTGTTTATTTTTCAACTTCACTAAAGAGCAATGAGATAGTCCTTGAAAAGATCCAGCGGGCAAACCTCATCAAAATGTATCCCGATGATATGGAACTGCTTGAAGATGTAATTATAGAGAACAAGCAGGCTATAGAAATGTCCAATATTTATAGCAATATCTTGACCGGCACAATGGATGCTTATGCTTCCGTCATTTCTAATAACCTGAACATGGTCCTAAAATTTTTAACATCTGTTACTATAATCATATCAATACCAACAATGGTCGCAAGTTTTTTCGGGATGAACGTACATGTTCCATTTGAGAACGATGCCCATGCCTTCATGATAATATTCATGATATCAATACTATTCTCTGTGATATTATCGGTATTTATGGTACGGAAAGAACTGTTCTAAAAGATGTGTTCAGAAGTGTAAATAGTAATTAGAAGGCTGGATGAACTGGTACAGCCTAATTTGTACCAGTTCAATTCAGCATGATCATTTAGCTGATCAGCAATAAGCTACCTTTGAAGGTGCATCTTCCATTACCACTTTTGTGATATCAAGAAGTATAAGCATCCTATCTTCCAGCTTACCAACGCCTTTCAGATAGTTGGCATTGATCTTAGTGGAGATGATCTCAGGCACCGGCTCCACCGTAGATAAAGGCAGTCTCAGAACCTCACTCACTGAATCCACTACCATGCCCACAACATTTTCATCTACTTCTGCTACTATGATGCGGGAATTGTCATCGTGTACCTTTTGCTCCATACCGAACCTTGTATCGAGGTTGATGACTGTTATGATCTTGCCCCTTAAGTTGATGACCCCTTTTACATAATCTGGAGAGTGAGGAATACGTGTGATCTCGGGTATGCGGATGATCTCCTGTACCTGCATGATCTCAAGTCCGAATTCTTCTTCACCGAGCTGGAATACCACAAGTTGTAACAGTTCTTCAGAACGTGTTTCTTTTTTAAGTCCTGTTTCTTTTTTTAGTGCTAATTCTGGCATGAAGATACCTCATAAAATATAAAAGACATTATACAATTGAATTGTATACAAATATTCTTATCAAAACTTGACTCCCCAAAACAAATGGAAATTCAGAGAAAAAACGGCAATCAAAAGAAGTTCTTTGAACTAACTGCCCTGAAAATAAAAAAATACAAGTTACACAGTATTCACTATAAGCTCATAGAACATGAGCGATGTCGTTTGCAGACTAAATGTTCAAAGAAGCTTTATCTCTAAGCCTACAACAGGCTGCCCCAGTCCAAAGTTAACCAACACCTGTGGGTAGAGTTCACCGATGACACCCACTTTATTTCCGTTGACAAGGATATCAGCACGTCTGCCATTTATGAAGGCCGGATCCTCTGATACCACAACCTCATAAGACAGCTGCCTTTCTCGCATAATGGCACCGATTAATTCCCTTACTTCAGTGAAATTCGCACTGGCGTGTATAGCTACTGCAGCAAGATGCAGACCATTTTTACCATTAACAACGACCTCACCTACTTCAAAGATACGCTGAGGTAGTTCCCTGTGCTGGTTAAGAGATAATATTTCCATCAGATTAGGCAAAAGGGTCGTCCTTATCATTGTCTGGTCTTCGCTGATGGGATGCATGACACATGTAACATCATCGGTCACCGGACGGCACATCCATTCAAAGTGGACTTTTTCACTGGTAAGTGTAAACGGCATCACTTCCGAATAACCAAGACCTACCATAATGTTCCTTACATGACCACGCTCCAGTGAGAGCGGATGCTGAGTCCCGATTGTCGCATTCATAGGTAGGATCGGTTTTATGTTCTTGTAGCCGTAAGCTATGGCTATATCCTCTATGAGATCTGAGTTATCCAGGATATCGGCCCTGTAACCTGGGACCTGAACTTCCACGGTGCCTTCTTCAAGCACTTTTGCACCGAACCGCATACTTTCAAGCAATTCAGCGATATCCTCAGGAGATAGCTCGATACCAGACAGGTCCAAGACCTCCTCAGAGGTTAGTTTCCGGACCTCAGGAAACATATCTGGTGTCATGTTCTCAGTACCGTCCGCATTGATGATGCGTACAAACTCCACATGACCACCCCTCTCAGCAAGAGCACTTGTAACGATGATAAGAGCGGTGTATACAGCATCACTAAGACCTGTAACGTCTATAAAGAGATCTGTAGTACCCTCATGCACCCGCGTGAGAGTACCGTTTATGATAGGAGGGAAGGAAAGTACATTACCATTAGCATCTGTGATCAATGGATATTTTGACAGACCATCTACAAGATGGGCAAACCTTACCCCCTTTGGGTGCTTTTCAAGTATTTCCCTCATGGACAAAGGCTCTGTGAAGTCCAGAGGCACGAAACGGAAATCCGGATCAACTGCCTGATATTTGAAAGGCGGTTCGATATGTGCCATGTCATGCACACCAATGGAAACCTTCTTACGATCACGCCCGATAGCCCAGTGCAGGTCTTCCTGCAGGTCCATAAGGGACTTTATAGAAGAAGAGGTGAACTGCATACCTCTTACAACAGCACATCCAAGGACCGGCCTGACCTCATCTATCGCGGCATCTTTATAGATCTCTACACTGTAAGGTTTGACCTCGTACTCGCAAAGCCCTTTCTCAATTCCAAGGAAGCCACGCATGGCCCTCGCGGCACCCTCAACACTGTATAGGTCAGGACGGCTTGGGAAAAACTCGATATCAACATGATCGGTTTCTACCCGTTCGACATCCGCACCGATCATTGGAATACGGTCGATAATGGTTTTCCTATCTGCACCTGTAAGCTTTTCAAGGTCATTATAATCTAGGGTGATCACTGGCATGGAATGTAGCCTCTTGGTTATTGAAGGACTGAATGCTACCTGAACATGAACCATCTGAGATTTAATGTTTTTGTTCAGGACATTCCCAAAATACCTTACAGCATGATCGATACGAGAACCGTGAGCTTACCAAGGTTGCTTCCAAAAAATACCGTGCTGAACCAGATGATAGGTTCTACTGCTGCCAGTAGATAGCATGCATAATTGTTCATTGAACTTCTTACTTTGTTAATGTAATTGGATGCGTAGAACATAACAGGCACAAAACTAAGGGAGATAAAGGGCAGCAGCCCAAAGTATACAGAAAAGACCAGAAGTGCAATGGATGCAAAGTTAAGAAATTTAAGTAATCCAAATTCTTTATGATCGCCCATTACGACTGGAATTGTAAGAAGACCATTCTTTCTGTCACCGTCTATATCTCTGACATCAAATAATATCTGTATGGCGACCATTCTTGTAAACACAAATCCTGCCATGATCAGTGCTGCCTTAGTGATAGGAATGGAATAATAAAAGAAAAAGAACAGAACAAGCAGGGCCCATACAGATGAAACAAAGAAATTCTTAAAGGCGACTATCTTTTTTGTGATTTTCTTGAAATAAGAACTGTAAAGAAGACCAAGCACCAGTACTACAAATCCCAGAAGCATAGTTGTTCTGTTGGTATAGTGCAGGAAGAGCATTGTTAGGACCGCAAAAGACCCTGCAACAACAATATATGTTTTCTTGTTGCCTGAGAGATATTTGGCTCTTACGGAATTGGTCAACAGGTCATCTGCAGCACCCTGAGTATAGTCATAAAGATAGATCGGATAGAATATCAGATAGGTCACAAGAAGAAGGTCCAATCCGATCGGTAAACCGAACAGGAGAGAACACATCGCTACGACGGAAACAGCACCCAGAGCAAAAAGATGACCGCCGAATATGAACTCCTTCCAGAAAGAGATAAGCATTTTTTCAAGATCGATGCTAACTTTATTATCTGAAACATACTTGAACATGGAAACCATGGACAAGACAGGGAATGGACATGCTTGTAAGTATTATGAACATAAAATTATAATTTAGAATGAAAAATATGCGCAGAAAATTGATTTCTTGTTCAAAATAAAAATTCTGTTAATAAAAAAGTATTACTGACAAAGTCAGCTGCAGAAAGCGAATTTATAAAAAACAGAATCAATAGATGCTTTATTTGAAGCAGGACATTGATCCATGACAATTTCAATCAATTGTGAGTGTTCATAAAAATACCACTACAGTTTTCCTTAAACATGCTTTTATATGCTTTTTTTTATCTCAGATTGAAATAATAAAATAAAATACTATTTATAAAACGCCACCAATTGCCACGCGTATATTTAAAATAGATCAATTAAAAGAACATCTACATAAATATTATGTCATAAATATTATATTATTAGTTAAAAATATGTTCACAAATATAGCACATTAAAAATTAAACAGACATAAATGGATTTGAAACGAAACCCAATGAAAAAAAGGATGTATTCAAAATTGAAAATTTAATTTGATCAATGGTAATTTTAAAAGGAAAGCGATAGCAAAATCAGTAGATCGGAAGAGCG
>NZ_JBFXHJ010000043.1:0-15332 GCF_050177135.1 Methanomethylovorans sp. | reverse complement strand
GTTCCCACAGCATACACGGTAGCTTTGATATCCTTATCTGCAAGTTGCCGCATAACTTCCAGGAGTATGGCACAACCAGCACGGTTGTCAAAAGCCTTGCCTGTTATCTTGCCGTTTGCAAGGGCCACTACTTCCCTGTCCATGGAAACAGGTGTTCCTACGCTGATACCCATCTTTTCGGCATCTTCGCGGCTTGTGGCACCCACATCGATGAACATGTCCTCGGACCTCACGGGTCTTTTCCTGTCCTCGTCTTTCATCACATGAGGTGGTTTGGATCCGATAACTCCGGGGGTCGGGCCATTGCTGGTATGGACCATGACTCTCTGGCTGTGCAGAGTAGGGTCGAACCAGCCACCTATCTTCACGAACTTCAGGAAACCCTTATCGTCAATATACTGCACCATCAGACCGATCTCATCCATGTGAGTGGCGATCATGATCGATGGTCCGTTCCCTTTTTTAGTGCCAATGAGATTGCCCATCTTATCCGTGGTCAGCTCGTCCACATAGGGCTTAAGTCCCGCCTCCATAATGGCACGAATACTGTCTTCATGACCGGAAATACCATGTGCATTGGATAACTTTTTCAAAGAATCGATCAGTTGTTCCATATAGACCCTCTTTTTTGGGATTAGTGAAGGATAATAGGAACTGCTGGTATAAATATAGATGGATAATATAAATAAAATAGAAAAAAGATGAAGGCTAAGAGGTACTAACACATTTTTGTCGCTAACTACTTAATTTGGTTGAAATACTGAATGTGAACGAAATTTTATACCAACCCTTATTTTCAAAATTACTGGAGGAACTAAGCAGAAGTAATTATATACTTTAATTATTATATAAGGAGTAGGTATGTTTGTGACAATTTGGGATGTTTTTGAAAATAATTTAGATAACGGTTTGTCAGTACTTACCCATATGAAGATGTACATAACGATAAAACTAGCTCCATCTGTTTGGAATGAAGAAACTACCATCTGCCCCATCTTTCAGTATCATTATTATTTTAACCCGGGAGGATTGGCATATGGCTTCTGAGATAGTGGAACTGGAATCATCTTATGCAGAATTATCTTCTCTGGATGAAGAGAGAAAAAGATATGGAACCGTTTGTGCAGCTAAGATAGCTGTCAAAAAAATATTTGGTTTATCTGCATATTCCAGTTCAATTGAAGATTTTGATCCTGCTCTAATTAATACCCATCCTAATTTTGAAAGGTCTCCTGTTCATAAAAAAACTATTGCTGCTATACCTGCTTACAATGAGGAAAGATTCATCGCTAAGGTCGTCGCCGGATGCAAACCATATGTAGATGAAATAGTGGTTGTCAATGATGGCAGCATTGATGCAACCGCCATGATAGCAACAGCCTGCGGAGCCAAGGTCATTTACCATGAACAGAACATGGGCTATGGTGCAGCCATACGTACCTGCTTTGAGACAGCAAAAAATCTGCAGGCAACAGCAATGGTCATTTTAGATGCTGACGGCCAGCATGACCCTCTGGACATCCAGCAGGTTTTGCAGCCCATCCTCAACGATGAAGCCGATGTCTCCATAGGTTCAAGGTTCATTTGTACTAATAAGCCTGAGATACCTTTTTATCGTAAGATAGGTATGAAAGTTCTGGATTTCGCCACCAATCGTGGTGGGGATCTGAAGATCACAGATACGCAGAGTGGTTTCCGTGCCTATTCTTCCAAGGCCATTGACACGATAAGGATCGATAACACAAGTATGGCAGCAGGCTCAGAGATCTTGCTGCAGATAAAAGAAAGGAACTTAAGAATAAAAGAAGTACCTATCACTTGCAGGTATGATATTGAAGATACTTCCACACATAATCCGCTGGTGCATGGGGTGGAAGTCCTGGCAAGTATCATACGAGAAGTGGAGTACAAACACCCACTCTTTTATATTGGAGTACCTGGAATGATAATATTCTGTGCAGGATTGCTGAGTGCGGGATT
This sequence comes from Methanomethylovorans sp., assembly GCF_050177135.1. Classification (NCBI taxonomy): domain Archaea; kingdom Methanobacteriati; phylum Methanobacteriota; class Methanomicrobia; order Methanosarcinales; family Methanosarcinaceae; genus Methanomethylovorans; species Methanomethylovorans sp. Next base: position 13,352 of record NZ_JBFXHJ010000043.1, on the reverse strand, counting down.
TGTGTTGAGTTCCTATAATAATAGAGGTTATGTGCCATTTGGTCCAGCGATCTTAATGATAATACTTTTTGTAGTGGGTTTACTGGCTATATTCAGTGCTCTGAACTTACATGCAATAACACAATTGTTGCATAAAATGAAAACCTAATATAGTTCTTTTGAAATTCTTGTTCATTCTTTTTAATAGATTCTTGTTCCTCATCTTTCTCCAAAACATTTGCATTATCGTTTTTGCTTTTCTTCAACATCATGAAGGTAATTTTAACCCCAATCATCACTGCTCTTCTTTAAAAGAACAATTCTCTGTATACAAAAATAAAATACACATGGAGAAGAAAGGAAAATAAATAATTCTTCTTCTCTCTATATATTATTATTATTATTATTATTATTAGATGTATGCTAGAAATTTTAGATCAGTTTTATCGATTTCGATGGATCACAACAGCATGAAGGGTTATATTAAATCTAATTATATAAGAAGATCTGACTCAAACAGAGTGATATTCTTGTGTGCAGAAAGATTTCAATACGCTTTAATATACCTATTACTCTAAGAAGGATTATTAAATAATGTAGTTTGGTACGACTGAAATAGACAATGCAAGCTTGGAAGGTCATGGTAATTTTCTATATATTTACCACGAGATTAATGAAAAACAACATTTAATGTGGTCAAATGAAAATTATTATAATCACTCAGGGGATATCAAAAATCATTGATTCGATTATAAGATCGAACCATGAAGTCATTGGAATCATAGAGTCTGGACCACGTAAAGAACCACAGGGTTTTAAAAAGCTGATTAAAAAAGCAATCAGTGCTGTATATCTATCATTCAATTCTGGTTCATCATTACGCGATTTTGCAAAGAAGAATAATATTCCCTACTATTATTTCAAAAAAGGGGATGACAAAAATCTTGAAGACTGGATCAAAATGAAATCCCCAGATCTGGTAGTTGTTTATTCGATGTCGCAATTATTAAAAGAAAACATATTATCCATACCAAAAAATGGCCTGATAAACCTTCATTTATCTTACTTACCAAACTATAGAGGACCAAATCCAATTTTTTGGATGTATTATGATCACATACTCGATCCTGGGATCACTGTACATTATATAGATAAAAATGAAGATATGGGAGATATTATCTGCCAGGATAAGGTCAAAATAAATATAGGGGATACATTAAGCACGTACAAAGAAAAAATGTATCCAAAGGCATCAGAGCTAATTTTGAAAGCAATCGAAGACATCTCAAATGGAACGGCACCTAGGTCGAAACAGCCAACAGAAAGCCCTACAGTTAGAGCTAGAAATATAAATCCTGAAGAATATGCAGAACTTGTAAAATGGAACGAATGGGACGTGGAGCAATTGTTTCATTTTTTGAGGGGAACACCACAATACCATGACCAGCTATTAAATAGACAATATTTATATAATTTGGGTACCAAAATAGAAATAATTAATTACGAAAGGGATGCTGTTTCAAAATCGAAGATTGGAAAAATTGAATATGAAAATCGTATGCATTACTTGATCTGCAAAAATGGAAAAATATACATGAACATCTCTTTTAGTTTAATGACATTGTTAAAACGAATAGTATTGTAAAATCCCTAAATAACTATCAACTATAAATAAACACATGTGTCGTAACTATATTCAGGTAAAAGAAAGGCGTTTCAGTCAAAAGTGATAAAACATGGACTTGGTTGAAAACAAGATAGTATTTAATGTCGGCAACTATCAGAAGCAATATATCGATCAACTCCAGGAATAATAAAATTTTGTGGAAACGTCTAGAATGCTTTTTCAGAAATGCTCAAGGGACATGTAAAAAGAGTATTCATAGGAGTACGAATATGATGTCTGATGTTGAAATCAGAATATTGAAAAAAGATGAATATGGAAAATGGGATGGATTTGTAAATAAGTCACATCATGGAACCATTTTCCATAATAGTGATTGGTTGGGTACATGTAGTGAAGTCCTGAATAAAGATTTTAAAATACACGGTTTTTTCGATGAAGAGGAGTTAATTGGAGGATGTGCCTTCTTTATAGAACGGGTCAAAGGTCTATTAATAGGTTCTTCATTCTGTGAAATGACCCCCTATTTTGGATTGATATGGGAAGGGGCTACTGAAACTAAACTAAGGAAAGAAGAGATGCTTTTTAGAGAATTCATGAATTCATTTCAAAAGCAAGTAGAGCAACAGTTAGACAGGACCTATATTATCAATCCGCCAGGTTTTATGGATGTGAGGCCATTTGCACAGAACGGCTACAGAACTGAAATAAAATATACATATTATCTAAAAACGAAAAATATTACAAAATCAAAAGGGACTCAAAAAATTATAAATGGTGCGAGAAAGAAAGGAATATATATTGAAAAATCAGATGAAATTCAAGAGTATTCTAAATTATTGGAAAAAACGCTTCTACGCAAAAGGATACAATTTCCACGATCAAAAGATTTAATGCTTCGATTGTACAATAAATTTCATGATAAAAAACAGGCAGAACTTTGGATAGCGAGGACTAAAGACGGGGAGGTTGCTGCTGGAGAAATTATATTAAATGATCCAAAAATGGTAAACCGATGGTCAGCAGCTACAAACATTGAACTTGGGAATACCGGAGCTAATGCTTTACTTCTAGATACTGCATTTTTAGAATATGATATGAAAGGTTACGAAACCATCAATCTGATGTGCGCAAATGTTCCCAGCCTTACTCAATTTGTTTCAGGTTTTAATCCAATATTAGTGCCTTATTTCTCATTAGAACGAAATAATAAAAAGTATGAAATTGCAAAACAATCAAGTGATATATTCAAAAAAACAACTAATGGCATAAAAGGCATTTTTATGAATTTCTGTTAATTAACGATTAATTCGACGAGAAAAGCGTCAATTCCCTGAAGAATGAGATTGCGATCTAAATAATGATGAAGATTGCTAAGAGCATTTATGGCTTCTCTGTGACAAGAAGCAGGATCCGTAATTGCAGAATATAGGCTAGTGCCATTTATAACAGTTTTTTATGTAGCCTTATTTTAATAGATCCTCACATATATCAAGTACTTTTTCTGATACTGCTTTCCAACTTTGGGATCTTTGTACATAATTGCGGCCATTAAAACCCATTTTTTCCCTTAAATATGGATCAGAGAGGAGTTGTAGTACAGCAGTACTAAATTCGTTAGGATCTTCCGGGTTCACCAACAAACCACTATTTATCTGCTCAAGTACTTCAAACCCATCGAGCCTGCTAGCAATAACAGGCTTTCCGCAAGCCATATATTCATAGAGTTTTAAAGGAGAATAACCGGATTTAAGAGGTCTTTTTGGAACTACACAAACTTCACATGCGTTTATGTACATTGAAACTTGTTCATAAGGAACAGAACCTGTAAAAATGTAATTCCTACTCACATTTAAACTTTCTGCAAGAGTTATCAACTTTTCTTTCAGGACTCCATCACCAACTATTAAAAAAGTGGTATCTGGTTCCTTTTCTAAAATACTAGGTGATGCCTGTATTAAATATTCAACGCCTTGCCATGGGGCAAGATTGCCTGCAAAGCACACATGACTTTTACAGACATCCAGATTTAGTTCTCTTTTAGCTTTTTGACTATTCATCGGTCTAAATAAATCGATATTAGCACCATTATTGATTACATGGATTTTGGATCCAGGGATATTATACCTTTTACTAAGTTCTTCTTTTATGTTCTGAGTGACTGTTATTATTCTATTGCAATGTTTGCAATTAAAGGATGCAGAAGCAATAGATAAACTCAAAAAAACTTTCTTGATCGAAAATTTTGAAACAACATCTATTTCATCATTGATCAAACCGTTTACTTCAACTACCGAAGGGATACCAATCAATTTGCACAGTATGAGTGGAAGGAATGAAATAGAATCTTGACGAATGTATACTATACGAGGCTTTTTATGTAGCATGAAACGCAGCATCATAAAAGACAAAAATATTTCATAAGAGAGGGTAGCAAAATTTTTCACATGTAATACAGGAACCCAGTATATATAATTTTCATCGAAATCCTGTCGCTTACTATTCATAACAAATAACTTTAAAGGAACTTTATTTGCCATGTTTTTTGCTAATTCAATTATATGTGTATTTGATCCATCTTTAGAATTTAAAGTACCGTAATATAAAATATAGATTTCAGTGTCATTTGATAACATAAAACCTCTGTTTCACATTTAGTTGGTTGAATTCGCGTTGTATCAATTATTATAATACAGAGAAACATCTGAATTCGAATAAATTTTATTGGTTGCGTTCAAATAAGAATATAGTTTATTTCTATTCTCAATAGTGTTATAGTAGGAATAATTTGGTTCAGTTCTTGATTCAGGATCCTCGCTTCCGAAATATAGACCTCTTTTTGAGAACTCTCTATCGCGTATTAATATATAACCACTGTATATGGCAATGTTATCAACATGATCTATTTTCATAGAATTAAAGTAAGGGACATGCAATGCAGTAGATTTGTCGAATTTAGCTGGAAAATACCTTGAAGTTGGATGATCTGAATGAATAGAAGATCCAAAGGGAACTTTATGATCAACAAAATTAAAACCATTCACTTCGGTCGAGATGAAATATTCATGGACAGGAGTGATCCAAATATCTTCGGAGTCAGAAATGCTGTAAACTAGGGAGATAAATGTAAAAATGAAAAGTAAAACTATTATTACAGCAAAACTGAACCTTTTCAAATAATCAGATTCCACTGGAACTTTGATCAGAACTAAATATACGCCTAAACCCATTGCAAATGCTATGAAAGGACTAACGAACAGTAAGATGCGATCCATCTGATAGAGTATCACCAATTGCCAGATGCTGTCCAAAGGATTCGGGGCATACAATACAAATGAGAACAGTGCAACTAATCCAAAGACGGAAGCATAATTGTTTTTATAGTTCTTCAAGATGTACAAAATTGCGATCAGCATAAAAAACATACATATAGATCTATCCATAAGTCCCAATGTGTTTAACCATTCGTGCTTGACAACTTCCGCACTATGCATGATTGAAACGGAATCGAGGTTTTTGAGTTCTAATCTAACTCCTATCTGATACTTAAAAAAAGAGTATGCAACGAGAAGCCAATAAGAGATAAATATAATACCAAATAACAAAACATAATCAAGTTTAAGATATCTCTTATTTTCACTGATAACTTCCGAAATAGAAATTATAAGGAAGATCACCATGATCTGGATCAAAGATACCTGATGGATCAGTGCTAAAAATATAGCCATATATATAGAGATTAAAGTAAAAATTGCTTTGTGTTTTATGTAACTGTTTGAATAGATCAAATATAAAATTATTACAAAACCAATAAAAGCCATTGTCCTCGTGATCACATTTACACTATAGTATAAGAACACTGAACTTGACGAATATAGTAAACAAGATAAAAGAGCGGTCTGTGGGTTCCCGCACACTTTCAAAAAAACATAATATAGAAAGATGCTTGTCATCGCAAACATTGGGGCTGTTATTAGAAAAAGAGAGGTTTTCACAGATAAATTCAACATGTTAGCTGCTTCTGCTATCCAAATGTGATATAAAGGAAAATAAGCATAATCATTTAAAGAAAAGGGTATTATGCGACCTGAAATATATGTGATTAATGCCATAAAAGTATGGGGCATCAGGTCTGTCGTTCCGAAGTACAGGTCATAGTTCAGAGTAATACTATAAGCAAAATTTAGTGTAAGCAGAAATATTTTAATCAGTATGGTTCTATGATCTGGGTTTCTTGACAGGATTTGTAATGTGACGAGCAAATAACTTACAGCAATACTAGAAAAATAATACCAAGGTCTGCTATTATACAATAGAACGATGCTTATTGAAGCAAAATAAACAATCCAAAACATGCGATTTAACAGGGTTTCCCTTATAAAAGTAAAATCAAGTTTCTGGTTTAAAGGAATTATTTCATTTTTGATGCGAATAACCCAATAACAGGATGCTAACGCCGGAATTGCAATTACCATTCCCCTGACGGCAGAATTTATCTTTCCGGCCGCGATCATCCATATGCATGTACTAAAAACAGAAAATGAAATAAGATAGGGAAGAATTAGAGGCAAATAATGCATCAGATAACTGTTATATCGTTTTAGTTCCATTACAATCCCTGATGAACAATTTTATTTGCAGACAGATGTATATAGAACCTGAAAAAATGTTTACTACCGATTATGGATTCTTTCCAATACTTTTCATTAATTAGCACATACATTTTAATTTCTCTCAGAGGCTAGATAAGGAAAATATCTGCGAGTATTTCTGAACAACCGATTCAAATGAATATTCTTTGACAACATGATTGATCGCTTCTCCAGAAATTGCTGCGAGGTGATCATTGTTAAGGGATTCTATTATCTTGTCAGCAATGCTGGATGGGGAATTGTCCTTTAAAATAAAACCTGTTCTGTCATTTTCGATCAGATCAGGTATTGAACCCACAGGAGTCGCTAAGACCGGGGTTCCACAAGCCATCGACTCAAGAACTATATTTGGCAGTCCTTCAGTGTATGAGGGTAATACGAGTATCTTCAGTTGATTAAGGTAAAAGGGTAATTTGTCATGAGGCATCCATCCAAGTATGTCAACTTGCGCCTGTAAGTTATGTTCTCTTAAAAAAATATTTATACTTTCTTTTAAGGGACCATCTCCTATGATCAAAAACTTCAGATCACTTCTTTTTCCAAGAATAATGGGGATCGATTCGATGAAATTCAGAATTCCTTTTTCTTCACTTAATCTGCCAACATATCCAACCATATTATCTCTATGATCAAATGCTTTTTTTAGCATGAACTTATCAAGCTGTACATACTCACCCGGAGCATAGACTATTTTACTGCTGTACTTCGATAAGCTGAGATAAGAAGATAAGGAGGGAGAGCTCAAAATAATTTTACTTGAACTGATCTGTGTAATATCTTCCATCAATTTAACGATCACAGGGAAAGTTCTTTTTAAGAAGCTGTTTTTTTGATACATCAATTTTGTTCTTGAGTATTCTGAAGCCGGGTTCACCAGAACAGCCTCTTTACGGAGAGTCCTGCAAATAATTATGGGAAGAAAGAGCGTGCCGGAAACGAAAAAAAATCCACTGTCTACTTTTCGGCTAACAGACAGGATCTTAAAAGAAATTTCTAATTGTGCTCTTACAATGGACATTATTTTTAAGAAAATATTATCCTGAGATTTTACAGAGAGTACTATAAAATGTATATTATCTGATGAAGGAAGATGCTCTTTTGTATAATTATCAGAGATAAAGTACATGCGCTTATCTAATTCTCTGAAAATATCTGTAATATTAGAGATGAGAATACTGGTACCACTTAAGTGAGCATAGGAAACACCGGCAACAATACAGACAGACGATCGCACATCACATGCATCTTGGCTCTGAATATTACCACATCCTTATTCCATCTTGCAGACCTTGCAATGAAAGCACTATTTTGAAGCTGTTACCCACGAATATGCATGTTTTGTTGATTTGTCAAAGATAATCTTTCAATCAAATATTTTACATATGCTTCTGTAAAAACCATATTTTGTATTATTTTTAGATAAAACATAATAAGGGGCTAATTTGGGATTAAATGCTGACATATAGCTTGCTAAGTGGGGAACATTAGCTGTCATCATATTTAGTTCCTTAAAATTCCTATCCTTTAATTCTTTCAGAATATTATAGGTTAATAAAGTCGATGCAGCACTGCTTTTGAAAGCTCTGTTTGAAGCTGCTACCCACAAATATGCACGTTTGCTATCCCAGACAACTATTTCTGCGGATGCAGCCTCCCCCGATGGCATCCGTGCAACCCACATATCAGCTTTACCAGTGTTATGCAGAGTATCAAGGACATGTTCAATAAAACGAAATGGAACCGGAGGCTTTAGACCATGTTTATTATATGTATCTTTCCAGAGATCATAGAATACTTGAGCAGAACATTCATTATATATCTGAACTCCATTCCTTAAAGCCTTTTTTATATTGTTCTTTACTGTTTTAGATATCGTATCTTCGATGTTCTTAGTCAGATCGAAGTAGTACGTATATTTAACATCTGCAGTCCAGTCTTCGTGAGTAAATGGTCTCACGTCTACGAATTCCGGGGGATTGGCAATGAAGGCCCCATCGATCTTCTTGGATCCCATATAGGCCAGGATGCTTTGAACGACACTTGTTTGGAAGGATTCCATCTCATGGGTCTTGTTTTGATCATATAGATCTTTTATAACAAAGCCTCCATAAGGTGTTATATTGAAAGCAGTTGATCCAATATTGAATGATCTGAAACGTTTACTTAGAAAAGAGCAACCACCAATCAATTCGCCTTCTTTAAAACAACCGTATAAATGTTGATGGTACGAACATTTTGGATCGCCAGACAGTTTTAACCAGTCGGTTGTATGAAATAACGTACCATGAAGAGACTCTTCAACCAGATTATCCCATAATTTATATTCGCTGGAATCAAGATCTCTTACATCAAGGTTTTTCATCCATTTTCCTCTTTTTATCATTTTGAATAATTATACTTCGATACATCTGTTATAATATCTAAAAGACAAATGCATAATATAGAGAGATAATGTCAATTCCATTTTTCAAGCAGTTTTTTTGATTTTAGATCAGAGCATTGGAAGTCAACTACAACAAGACGTCTTAAAGTAGTATTATCAGATCAATTATATTATAATATATTATATTATATTAATCTTACTCGACAACTCATTTATTTGTGAAAGCACACCAAAATATCTTCTTAGATGTGTGTTCTACTTCAATGCTCTTCTTTAGAACAGTTTCAGAGAATGCCAATATTTAGATTGCAGACAGATAAACACTGATACCTTACTAACAATGCAGGAAGTAAGCGGGCTTCATATCAAAAGGTGGAATCTTTTTAAACTCGAGAAAAGAGAATGAGTAAAACGCCTTTGACAACTCACACTCCTGCTTAAAAATATCATCAAAGATACCAACCAATCAGCCCATTGCAGCCTGCTCCAAAGGGATTTTAGATCACAAGCCCATTATTTTAGTAGTTGATTATTAAGATCAATCTGATCTCTTATGGAATGGTTACATTTTCTCATATAACTGCAGAAGTCTCTGTTCCATAATACTCCAGTTGTATTTCATTTCAAAAGCTTCTCTGCCGTTTTTTCCCAGTTTTAAACAGCTGGATCTATTGTCTTTTAAGTAGAATAGTGTATTTCTAAGTTTTGATGTATCATTATATGGTATAACAACACCACAATCCGTTTTTTGAACAAGTTCTGACATTGTTGTTTCTTCATTCACGATAATTGGTTTAGCACACATCATTGCCTCGAACAGCTTATTAGAACTTGCTAGTCTGTTGTTAGGAATCACAGGATCGTAATATGCAAATATAGCATCTGCCTCTAAAGTCAGATTCAAATATTTTTTGTAATCAACCCAATCAATAAATAGAACATTTTTCATGGAGCTAAACATCGGTTCAAAGGTACTTAGATCCGGTCCCGTTCCAGCTACAATAAAACAAATGTCATCTTTGTCCCTAATTGCATTAAGCAATTGACCAAGTCCTCTGTCCTTTGCAATTGTTCCACCATAGAATATTGTAAAAATGTTGCTTTCCTCAATTAAAAACTCATCTGCAGATATATCTATAGGACAGTTCATAATTATTTCTAATTTCTTGACTTTCGCACCTTTTATTTGAACGAGCCTTGATTCATCTACCAAAATAGTAGCATCAGTGAACTGTATACAAAACAATTCAGTCCGTTTGACCAAATTTCTGACAAATGAAGGAATGGATGAAGGCAATGCTTCTGAATAAAAATCAAAGATATCATAAACCACTTTGTTATGTTTTAGCATTTTCGAAACAATTGCCGGAACAAGAGTATCAAAATCGCATGCATGAACGATATCATAATGGTGCTTTAATAAGAACATTAATTCGTGCAACCACCAAACGAACATATATGCTATAAGTGAGGGTCTGCCATATGGAGCTTTAAAACCAAAGTAATTGATAGTTATCCCATCATATTCTTCAGAATAAGAACGATTATTATCCCTGTTCCAATACAATATGCTTACCGAATATCCAGAACTTGCTAAACTACTGGCTTCTTTTAAAACCCTCGTTGGGCTTGTAGAAGATCTTACTAACAAGACATTTTTCATTGACTCACCTGTAAAAATAGAAGCCGGTATGCAAAAGTGGTCTCGGAAGCTTCATCATCTGTACAACACCTTTCAATATATGAGGAGTGTTAGTGAAATTACTTTTCATCTCACACCACCTGAAACAAGTTTAATCATACCGTTCCAGAAACCTAGTGTATATGAAACATGTTCTAAAGCGAAAACTAATGGTACCGATAGCAGGTACAATAGTTTTTTATGGTTCATAAATAAAAGGAGATCAAAAATAATTAAAATGATCAGATAAAGTGAGATCATGAGAAAAAAAGCCTCTTTTAAAACAAATAAGAACACAAATGACAATAGAGCCAAAACAGGTGGCACGACTTGAAGATCTAAAAGTTTATTCTGAGCACGTCCTTTACCAAAAGTATACATCCTTTTAGCAAAATCCTTTAATCCTCTGTCCTGGTTATGGAAAACAATTGCGTTTGGAGTATAGAGGATCTTACCGTATTTAAGCAACCTTTTGTTTATTTCTGTATCTTCATTAATTCTAAGGGCAGCATCGAAATTTCCTACATTTAGCAGATCAGTTAACCTGTACATCGAATTACAGCCACTGATACTTTTTACATATTTCTTTGTGGAAAAAGCTCTGTCTTGGACAGAATTTGCACTTCCGAGGAAAGAATCAAGGGTAAGAGAAATAGATTCTTTCCAAATACCCTTACCTACATTTACAGTTGCCCCTCCAACTCCCACAATATGTTCATTGAACTCATTTAGAAGATTTTCAAGCCAATCTGATATAGGAATACAATCTGAATCAGTAAATGCTACATATTGTCCTGTAGCATGCTCAACTCCCTTTTTACGTGCTCCCCCAACTGTGGTATATTCTTCATATAGTATGACCACATTGAATTTTTTAGCTTTATCTACAGTATTATCTGTTGAATGACCATCGACTACAATTATTTCATAAGGAGCTACTGTCTGATCAGAAACCGCCTGTAGACATTCCTCTATCTTACTTTCTGCATTTTTTACAGGAATTACGACCGTCACTTTAGGTATATTGGACATATGACCACCATTTTCAAAGACAATGTTATTTCATTCCATATTTACACGATTTTTTCATTTCTATATGCTTTTCCTGTATGAACAGATAGTTTACTTCCGGAAGATCTTGGTAGACAGGGATAGTTGTTCACCTCAGATGCTTAGTTACACAATCATCTCAATTTTCCTTCTTTCCGTTTCCTCTCCACATTTTTGTAACCAGTTAGTCTTTCAAGGAGCTTGATGTCATTGTGACTGTCAACTTCGGCCTCTGGCCTGCATCAGACCACTCTGAGCTGTAGAAGGCAATGTAATTGCCGTTCTCTGTCATGGCCTTGAGGAAGAAGCCAGTGTTCTCATACGTACCATTTATATATTCCTGCACAAGCTGTGTGACATCGAAGTCATAGTATTTGTTACCAGGCATTGTGGTAGCCTGGAAGGTTACTGAAGCATACGGAACATTGCCCTGAGGAACACCATTCTTATCGAACCAATTTCCTCCCGGTATAGTCCAGAGAGTATCTGAGGCACGATTATTCCAGCTAACATACTTCGTGTCCCATTCGACAGGCCTGTATATCTCCACTACAGTATCAGAAGTGCGAGTTTTTGAAGCAGGGTAATACCAGTAGAGAGAAAGTGTCGCCTTAGAGATAGTATCCGCAGTGCTGTATCCGTTAAGATCGAACCACATCAGATCCCTGTAACTGGTCGTATCAAGACTGCCAATGTCAATATAGTTGGAGCTGGAAAGGACAGTGTTCGGAGATGACTGGCGCAGTCTGTTGTCAAAGTCTGGCACAGATGAGGTAGTGATTGTGGGGTTGCTGACAACTACCTGTAATGTGTCTGAATCAGTTCGACCATCAATATCTGTAACAGTTAAGGTCACAGTATAATTGCCTGCAGCATTATATGCTTTTAAAACTGTTACACCAGTGCCTTCAGAGGTTATGCCATCTGATGCGTCAAAGTCCCAAGAATATGAAGATATTCCTTTATCATCAGTGGAAGCACTACCATTGAACGTAACAAATGAACCTGTTATAGCAGCCTTATCAAAGCCAGCGTCTGCAACCGGTGGTTCATTCACATGGGCTGATGTGATGCTTACAGTCAACTTCGGTCTCTGGCCTGCATCAGACCACTCTGAGCTGTAGAATGCAATGTAATTACCATTTTCTGTCTTTGCCTTGAGGAAGAAGCCAGTGTTCTCATAGGTACCATTTATATATTCCTGCACAAGCTGTGTGACATCAAAGTCATAGTATTTGTTACCAGGCATTGTGGTAGCCTGGAAGGTTACTGAAGCATACGGAACATTGCCCTGAGGAACACCGTTCTTATCGAACCAGTTACCTCCCGGTGTAGTCCAGGGAGTGTTCCAGGTGACATATTGTGGATCCCACTGCATTGGTCTGTAAACTTCAACTACACTATCATAAGCACGTGTATTTCCAGCAGGATAATACCAGTATATTGACAGGGTTGCCTGGGATATGGTATCCTTTGCATTGTATGCACTAAGATCGAACCACATCACATCTCTGTAATTGGTAGTGCCAAGCCTTCCGACATCAATGTACTTTGAACTAGATAGAACACTGTTAGGAGAAGACTGACGCATTCTGTTGTCGTACTCCGGCGTATGAGCGATGGTCGTTGCAGGAGTAGTGACAATTACCTGCAGCGTGTCTGATCCGCTCTGACCATCAGTGTCAGTAACAGTAAGCGTCACTGTGTAATTCCCTGTAGCTGTATATGTTTTAGTAGCTGTAACTCCTGTGGCCTCAGTACTTATACCATCTGCAGCGTCAAAGTCCCATGAGTACAAGGCTATGCCATTGTCATCAGAGGAGGCGCTGCCATCAAAGGTAACCATGGAATTTACAAAAATGTTGTTAATATCAGGACCAGCTTTGGCGATGGGTTCACTATCTTGTACCGGAGCCGAAGAAACACTTTTAGATGCCTCTTCGGTATTACCGTATCTGCCGACATTGATCCTATTACCATTCT
>NZ_JBFXHJ010000042.1:0-15396 GCF_050177135.1 Methanomethylovorans sp. | reverse complement strand
TTTGCCAATAGCAAGTTTATTGAGATCACCGGATATACCCGTACAGAAGCTATTGGTAAACCATTTGCCAACTTCCTTTCAATGGAATATCGTCGCATGATCACCGGGAAGTTCAGGAGAAATCTGGAGAAAAAGCGTGAGACCGCTCATAAATATGAGATCGAACTGCTTTCAAAGAGTGGGAATAGGATCCCTGCAGAGATAAATTCATCAATAATCGAACATGAAGGCAGGCCGTCTTACATGGCCATCATCCGGGATATTACGGAGCAGAAAACAAGAGAAAAAGAACTTCTTAAGCTCATAGAGGTGCAAAAGGTCCTCGAGAACGTGATCGAAAGCAGTCCGGCAATTGTGTTTTTCTGGAAACCCGATAAGAAATGGTCAGTAGAGTTCGTATCTGAGAATATTTCCCAATTCGGATACACTGCGAAAGAATTTATATCGGGGAAGATCTTTTATGAGGATATTATTCATCCATCAGATCTTCAAAAAAGGGATAATGATACTTCAAGATGTTTCCAGGAAGGTGAAAGTAACATTTCTCTTGAGTATCGTATCCTTACAAGATCTGGTGAAGTGCGCTGGATAGATGAACGATCGATCATTAAGAGAGATCCTGATGGCAGGATCGAATATCTACAGGGTATTATAGTTGATATCACTGAGCGCAAGAACGTTAATAATTTCATGCGCATAGGCGCAGAGCTCGGTACCCTTTTCACTCCCACGACCGATGTAAAAGATACCTTTCAGCAATTCATTGAACTTGTGACGCAGGTCAAAGGAATAGATTGCGGTGCATTGTATCTTGTAGATGGGTCTACAGGAGAGTTGAACCTAATTGCGCATAAAGGTCTATCGTTCAGGTTTGTGAACAGTACACGACATTATGCTGCCAATTCTCTACACTCCAGGATACTGAAGAGCGAATATCCGATCTATAAACTTTATTATGAGATAAATTCCATGACCCATGGAAAAGATCTTGATTTTGAAGGACTTGAAGCCACTGCGATACTGCCCCTCAAGTATGAAGGGAATGTTGTCGCAGTGTTCCTGCTCGCGTCACACACTGAATATGCCATTTCACAAAACACACGCAGTATCCTTGAAAGTATTGCTTCTCAAGTAGGACCCTCGATTGGGCGCATAAGGGAACAGGTACATTTCCAAAACAACCTTAACAATTTACAGGAAATTTTTGACACTTTAGAGGATTTTCTATATGTCCTTGATCTGAATGGCTGTATATTACATACCAATAGTTATCTGTGCAAAAATCTCGGCTATTCCCATGAAGAACTGCTTGGCTTGAACGTGCTTAATCTCCATCCTCAGAACAGAGCTATTGAGGCCGCCACTGCGCTTGCCGATATATTGGCTGGGAAAATGTCCATAGTAAGGATCCCTTTTGAATCATGTGATGGGAAACTGGTACCTGTGGAAATAAAAGCCACCCGGGGAAATTGGGACGGACATTCAGCTCTTATCTGTCTTGGCAGAGGAAGCGGCTGAAAAAAACACATGTATATAAAATTATTAGAAGGAAAGAATATGATAAATATCGACCCATCTGAGATCCTGGTCCGTTATAATGTTAAGGTTGAAAAGGAGCAAAGTCCAGAAGAAATAGCTAAGGAGTTATTTCCTGAAGACATGATGATACGATCTATCATTGAAGCTGTTTTTGAAGGTGATGAAGATGATGTTATTGATGCTTTAGAGACAGCGATACAGGCTGGCAGTGATCCTTTGTCTCTGATTGATGATGCCCTCATGCCAGGAATGGGTATCGTATCTAAGCTATATGATGAAGGTATCCTTTTTCTTCCTGATGTCATAATATCCGCACATGCCATGACCGATGGTATTGAATATTGTAAACAGATGTCCAGTGAAGTCCATGAATTCAAAGGCAGGGTTGTGTCGTTTGTTGTAGAAGGAGATATGCATGACATTGGAAAGAAGATCGTCACTGTTCTTCTACGTGCGAATGGTTATGAGGTCATAGATCTTGGCAGCGATGTGCTTGTCAGTGAAGTTATAAATGCTGTCAAAAGAGAAAAACCTATCATGCTTTCAGGTACTGCTTTGATGACCACTACCATGTATTCGTTCAAAGAGATCAATAACTTGCTACTTGAGAACAACATTCGTATTCCCTTTGTTTGTGGTGGTGGAGCTGTAAAACAGGATTTCGTGTTTGGTTATGAACTTGGGGTATATTGTGAGGAAGCAGCAGATGCACCAAAGATAGCTGATGACATCCTGAAAGGTGCTGGTGTGCAGGAGCTAAGGGAGAAATTCCATAGGCACTAATAATAATCTCAGACCTTTATGCGATGATTCTTCCCCGATTTGTACATGATTTTATTTCTTGATAATGTTTTTTCATGTTTTCTTTCCAGCTAAAGGATAAGAAAACAATATTACTCTATATTCTTTGATTTAAAGCAGTTATTTTCAACTTTATCCTCTGTTTTTTATTATGTTTTTCTTTTCAGAAAAATGCTAGTATTTATGTTTTTTGTTTCTTTTAAGTATATATACAATAATGAAAAAAACAGATGTGATAAAAACGTAATCTGTAAGGAATGACAATACTAAACAAGTATTGATATATGCACTATATTGCAAATATGTTTTTATTTTAGTACCAGATAATGTTTCTTAATTTAATAATATAAGAGTATTCTTCTACAATAGTGTATACTCATTTGATGTTAAAGAGATGGAAGTCACAAAAACACTATCAATTGACATTGTTTTTTGATGGTTTACTTAGTTTAATTTAATACTCTTAGAAGAAAACTATATATATGAAAACAAAATAAAACAAATGTTTATATATGAAAACAAGTATTGCATAGTCGGGTCTAAAGGACCTACTAAGGTAGATTGGATCAAGGCTTATTCAAGCCTGAAAAATAAATTGAAGGAAGTGTAGTATGTTAAAAATAGACTACAAGGATATATTAGTAAGATACAACGTAAAAATGGAAAAATCAATGACCCCGGAAGATGCTGCAGCAGAGCTTTATCCAAAGGATGCTCTTTTCCGTTCCATCGCTGAAGCTATTTTTGAAGGCGAAGAAGACGATGTGATCGCAGGTCTGGAGAAGGCCATTGCAGCCGGAAAGAGTCCAATTTCCCTCATTGATGACGCACTGATGGTCGGTATGGGTGTAGTAACAAACCTGTATGACCAGGGTATAATTTTCCTGCCAAATGTTATGATGTCTGCCGATGCAATGCTTGAAGGTATCGAGTACTGCAAGGAGAAATCTGGTGAGTCCCCTGAATCAAAAGGCAAGGTAGTTGTCCACGTGGCAGAAGGAGACGTTCATGACATAGGTAAGTCCATTGTTGCAGCACTCCTCAGAGCAAACGGCTATGAAGTTATCGACCTCGGAAGGGATGTACCAGCCGCAGAGGTCCTCGCAGCCGTCAAGGCAAACAAGCCACTCATGGTAACAGGCACTGCATTGATGACAACCACCATGTACGCATTCAAAGAGGTCAACGACCAGCTTCTTGAAGCCGGCATAAAGATACCATTCCAGTGTGGTGGCGGAGCAGTTAACCAGGACTTCGTTTCAACATACTCACTGGGTGTCTATGGTGAAGAGGCAGCAGATGCACCAAAGATGGCAGATGCTATCCTGGCCGGTGCTGGTATAGACAAGCTTAGGACAATGTTCCACAAACACTGAACGAGGTGAAAAAAATGGCAGTAAAAAGATACACACAGATGGCTTATGCAAATGCAGATGAGATGGTTTTCGGCCGTGCAAAATACCCGGTAAAGGCAGGACTTGGAATTGAGCTGGGTGCAGGATGCACTATCGCTGAAGTTAACTATGCACCCAGACCAGAAGCAGGCGCTTCCAAAGAGAAGCTTGTAAACGAATACCAGAGAATTACAAGGGACATTCTCCAGAGAATGGTCCAGGTAGGGTTCCCTGCAGTAGTCCTCGAGACAGAACACGTGCAGCAGATGACCAACAACCCAACATGGGGTGGGGAGGTCGCACACGCACAGAAGACCATTATGGAAGAGTACTATGAAGAATATGGTCTGAAGTCCGCACTGAGACACACCCCCGGTGACATCAGAGAGAACAAGGACTACATGGACCTCAGAGGAAACAAGTACCCTGTGCTTATGGAGTCATTCGAGGCTGTTGCAGAAGGCGGAGCAGACTTCTTGTCCATTGAATCAATGGGTGGAAAGGAGATCTTCGACTATGCGATCCTGAGGAACGATATTGCTGGTATGCTCTACGCAATAGGTGTTCTCGGCAGCATGGATATGGAATACCTCTGGCAGGACATTGCAAAGGTCGCCCAGAAGAAGAATGTCGTTGCAGCCGGTGACACAGACTGTGCACAGGCGAACACTGCAATGTTCATTGCAGGCGGACTGCTTGACAAGAACCTGGCACACACCCTTGCGATCATTGCCAGGAGCCTGGCAGGAGCAAGGACGCTCTCCGGATATGAAGCCGGTGCAGTAGGCCCAGGAAAGGACTGCGGATACGAAAACATCTTCGTAAAGGCGATCACTGGTATGCCAATGGCCTTTGAAGGTAAGACCTCCACCTGTGCACATTCCGATGTAATGGGTAACCTCATCATGCAGTGCTGTGACCTGTGGTCCAACGAATCCGTCGAATATCACTCCGAATTCGGTGGAACTACGGTCCAGTGCTGGTCCGAGACCCTCAGCTACGACTGCGCACTGATGAACGTTGCACTCAAATCCGGAAACGAGAAGCTCCTCAGGGACCTGCTTGTAGCGTCTGACAAGTACAGGGATCCACAGTCCTACATCCTTGCATACGACAACGCATACAAGATAGGCCAGGCAATCGTAAAGGACGGTAACGACCTGTACCTCCGTGCAAAGAACGCTGCTGTGGAATGCTGCAACCTGCTGACCTCTGCACAGGGTCTTGAGATGACCAGGTTCGAGATCAATGCGTTGCAGAAGGCAAAGGGTGAACTGGAAGCACTCACTGCAGATGCAGACAAGTTCATGAGCGACTGCATGAGCAAGTACAAGGCCGAAATAAAGGTCTTCAGGCCAGAGAACTACGGTCTCTAAATACATTATGTAAGGGTTTCACTTCAAACCCTTACTCTTTATTTCCAAAAACAAAAAACCAACTTCCCGAATCTTCACTATTACACAAAGGCTTGCAGGAAAACTTGTTTGGGGTCTATGGTCTGATCAGTTTTACCTCCTTCTTCTGATCAATCTACTAAACGGTCAAGTTTCTGCAAGCCCTTTCTCCATAAAGGTTCAAACCATCTGTACACACTTTCATTACATCCCATTTATTTGACCGGTATTTCGAAAGCAAAAGTAGATCCTTTTCCCACCTCACTTTCGATCCAGACCGTTCCTCTGTGCATCTCCACTAATTTCTTGACGATGGCCAGGCCAAGGCCCGTTCCTTCATACCTGCGATTGTTTGCAGTATCAAGCTGACCAAATACCTTAAAAAGCTTTTTCTGATCTTCTTCAGAGATACCGTTTCCGGTGTCAATTACTTTAAACAGAATTCTCTCGTCATCTGATCTAATATTTAAGGTCACCTTACCGGCAGTGGGGGTAAATTTGATAGCATTGCTAAGAAGGTTGTATAGTATCTGTTTTAATCTAACTCTGTCAGCTTTGATCGTTCCTATACTGCAATCCATGTTCTGCTCAAGCCCTACCCTTTTATTTGCTGCAAGGGAAGAACATGCCATTAAAACCTCATTAGTGATGTCATGAATAGATATATTATCACATGACAATTCCATTTTTCCAGCTTCTATTTTTGAAATATCGAGTATGTCATTTATAACGAGGAGGAGATGCTTGCCACTTTTAGACACATTAGTGATGTATCTAACTTGTTTTTCATTGAGACTTCCGGTCTCACCTTCCAGCAGAATATCAGAAAAACCGATTATAGAATTTAGAGGTGTTCGCAGTTCATGGCTCATATTGGCTAGAAAAGCACTTTTGGCAGTATTTGCCTTTTCTGCCTCGATCGCCAGATAATTGGCTTTATCTATTGCCTTACATAGCTCTTCTTCTGCATACTTGCGCTCTGTGATATTGCTTATGATGACCATCTGGCCCATCTTACTCCCATAGTTGTCATGCAATGGCAGGAATGTAATATTGAACCACAGGTAAGATCCGTCTATCTCCTGCTTGATCTCAATGCTGTCTTTTTCTCTGTCACCTGCTTCTCTGTTCAAAATGTCACACCATGGTCCTGACAATTCTGATACATGCGTTCCTATGTCATTTGATCTTGTGTACCGATTGTTCACAGCAGAAATATTATAGTCCACAATTCTCTGCTCCTTATCAAAAACGATGACACCATCATGGGTATTTTCAAAAAGCAGACTGCGGGCAACAGGGGTCAGATTGAACAGTTTGTATCGTGTAAATCCCATGAATATAATGATGGCACTCAATGTGAGGGAAAAGGGAGAAGGATCGATCTCCCATGGAAACAGTCCCGACAGACGGATGAAAAGGGTTAAAAGTGGTATAGATGATCCGATGATCACAACATAGATCTGTTTGTGGAAATCAGGCAGTGTCACTTGTAACATACTAAAAAGAAGAATTAAGCCCATGATTATACAAAAAGTAGTAAACATGATATGTACCCAATACCATATACCAGGCTCAAAATCCAATGCGGGGAACAAACCACCATAATTAACATACGCGCTCTTATGGAATAAATTGTGATGTTCAGTCGTGAATACAAGTAAAAGAGTTATGATCGGAACACAGGATAGAAGGGTCATTACAGGTGTTGGCAACCCGTCTTTTTTGCTACTGTAATTTACTGTGAAGAGCAAGAAAAGTAAAGGAAGCACAGAAAGTCCAATATACTGCATTTTATAAAATATCAAAATAGTATGGATATCAATCGAGGATATTTCAAATGCATAAAAAAGTGAATAGAAGATCATGGAGATCAAAAGTAAAGATAAATATTTTGCACCTTGGATCGTCCTGTATCCTTGGATATAGTACAAAAGGATGCATAAAATAAAACACGAAACAAACAAAGGTACTGAGCATATATTGAAATACATATCTCTGTCCTGTTCTATTACTGATACACTGTTTTCTATGGTTTCAAATTACGATCCATGCGGTTTATTTATGTTAGAGTTTTATGTATGTATATTTTAATATAAATAGTATGTGATTATTATTGGGAGGGAGGACAAACTAAATATTGCAACTTGGATTAGAGGAATCTAATTTTGTCAAAGCTTAGATAAAACTAAGCTAAATGAGTAAGAACAATAACAGCTTAGAACTAATAAAAATATTTTAATAGCCCGGCACGGATTCGAACCGAGGTTGCGGGATCCAGAGTCCTGCATGATTGACCACTACACTACCGGGCTGCGGTGAATGCATCTCCTTAATTGTAGATTTCGTATATTAATGTATCGCTTTATTACAGGCTGTCGGGATTTTCATTGAGGACCGCTGTCCACCACCATCTTGCCATGTCCAGCAGATCTTTACTGAACTGACCGGAAAGACGATATTCACGATTCCGGTTTGATATCAGCCCAGCGCCCAGGAGCTTATTACGCATTGAATAGAAAGAGCTGCGATCGACTCCAAGTTGTTCCATTATCTCTTTCCATTCATCTGATCTCAGGGGGTTACCGCTCTTCTGCCTCTCTTCGACCAACAGAAGGAACTTTTGTCCTCTTATAGCTGTAGTTTCTTCCTGGAACAGACGTCTCATTAAGCTATAATATGGATCCCTTGAATGTGTGATCCTTGCATTTGAGTCGGATCGTATAACAATGGTAGTTGATGTCCGTGGAGCATCCTTTACGATAGACATTTCACTGTGATATCTCAGATACCAGATAGCTGGATGTTCTTTGATTCAAGTTCTGTGCGCAAAAGATCGGCATATTCTTCTTTTAGGGAATATACGATCGGTGTTTTGTAAGATTCTTTGTAGGATCTCAATATACCAAGTTTGGAATAGATGTATCCCACCATCGAGGCAACAGCGCTTCTTGAGATCTCGAACTTCGACGTGATCTGCTGGTGCAGTTCGTCTATTGTGGTCTTTTGGACCTGTAAGAACACAGATAGAATATGAGTGCGCAATCCATTCACATCTAACTCGATAAAAGTCTGAAGTCTCCGTTTTATTTTGGATTTTATCGAATCCATAGTTTCACCTCTGCCAAAGCATTATACAGTTATTCTCCTTTAAAGTATAAAAATGTTTGTAATAAATGAGTAGAAGGTGCACAAATATGGGTAAAAGGTACTCAGATAAGCGATAAATAACGATAAGGTTATCAATGAAGTAAGATATCCATTTCATAATGTGGTAGCATCATGCTCTTTAAATACGATTCTTCTAACAATTTCCTACTGGCGGATAACATGATAGTTCCATCTTATGACCTGACAGAAAATCCCATAGGAACATGTAGTTTCTGCGATGCTCAGATAATAAGTCAGAGCTATCATGATCTTGGTGATAATGTGGCGGTAGTTGCCTGTTGTGAAAAGTGTGGTGCTTCTTTTATCAACCTCTATGACAAAGCATGGAACTGGGTCAGTGAACAGCCCATCTCTCACTTTTTTTCCTATAAGGAATCTGATGTTCGAAGTGAGGGTCCTCAAAAAGAAGAAAAGCTGTTAAGGAGAGAAAACCCCAAACAGGAAGACCTCTACTACACAGACCTTACAAAAGTGCCAATGAATAAACTTACTACTATATTCTCTCCCTCTGAGATAGAATCTATGATGGCTAAATCCCTTGGAAAAAAGTATGTAAGACAATACTTGTATAGGGCCCGCAAGAAGTACAAAAAGTTCCAGGACGTATTCGGGATCACTTTAGATATTTAAGATATTGTTCTCACTTTTTACTGATTTGGTATTCATATTTTCGGGATGGATGTCCTCAGTAAAAATTATCTATTGTATATAATATTTTTATTTTTTTAGTAAATATTATTTTCTTAAAAAATTTAAGAAAAGTCTTTATTTTGTTTCTTTGTTAAACTGTTTGTTTGGTTACTATAATCGGTTACATTCAAATTTTATCATGTCTAATCATTTAATATGACTTTAAGTACCTACTTATTATTACAATGTATATTTATTTTGGATTCACTCTACCTGTATAATAAATGTTAAAAGTATACAATTTATTTACAATTTAAATTATGTTAAAAAATGCAACATAATTTTTTAAACATGCATTGTTAGTTACAAATGTGATCAATACTTGCATTTTTAGCTAACTCGTAAGGCAGTATAGGTGATCTTGGCTAAATAGGTATGTACAAAATCAGCAATTCATATAGTCTATATGTATAAGTTTTCAACTCAAAAATAATGTGTGTTTTTGTCAAGTGGAGTGTTACAAAGACTATATGAATGGGGGTATTCTTGCCTGCAACCCCCCCATTATCTATCTAATTTAGGCTAAGGTTAGAATAGGTGTATATTTCTGGCCTATATTCGTATAGTCTTTGTGATTACATTGTTTATACCCTTTTTCACAAATAAAAAGTGAATATTTTCTACTTTCAGCCTATGCTTATTTAGGCATATTTGATTTGAATAGGGTAGACTAAAAGGATAAAACAATATATTATAAATATAGTTAAATAAAAATAACCCCCGTGGATCATTGCCCATCTTGGCTTATTCAATTCTACGTTTTTCGCGTAGGTGTCAGTATAAAGTATTGCCAACCAGCACTACTACAATATTTTTGTATTTTTTTGTATTTTAAGCAAAAATAATTTTTGAAAATACTATATTGTAAATAGTATATTTTTCAATATACGCTAATTCACAAAATATAAGGCAAATAGTATATGGCCCAATATATATTTAATACACTTGTTTAAGGATTATATACATTTAATAAATCGATTATTTTAAATGTATATTATAGCATATATTATGGCTGGATTTCTTAACAGTACAAATTTCAAACGCGCTCGAGTTGATTTTTTAAATTTTGACATATGTTGATCTTGTATCAAAGATCAGCGGAATTATTATTAATTGTGAGTACATTGCAGGTTTAAGCTTATCGTTCATCCTCAGGTATGGTCATTCCATGAAAAAAGAAAGATTCCTTGTATATGCTTCAGTATTCCTCATAATGGGATTATCCAATGCTGTCATACCCGTGCTTCCAGAGCTGGCATCAAGAGATCATGCGGTTCATAGTGCCTTAGCTTCTTCTTTATTGTTTTCGGCATATTTTATCGGTGCATTTCTTACGATGTTGCCATTTGGCCTTTTGTCTGATAGATACGGTAAGAAAAAACTCATCGTGTTCAGCATGTTTCTCACTTCTATCGCAGGAATAATGTTGGTGGGATTAGAAGGAACCTATTGTCTTACTCTTGCCAGGTTGATAGAAGGTACTGCATGCGGAGCTTTTTTTCCTTCTGCATATTCTTTACTTTCAGAATATAAAGAAAAGACCAGATTTTTTGGTGAGCTCAATTTCCTGTTAAATGCCGGTTTAGCAGCTGGTGTGGTGATTTCCGGTTACCTTGCACAAAGTTTTATCAAAGGAGGTATTTTACTATTCACCATATTTTCTATCTTATTGCTCTTCATAGGTCTCCGGGACCTATACTATGCTGAAAAAGTGAGAGATAGGAACAACATCAGATCGGTCGATATTCAAACAGACGCTGTTTCAGATATAAAGAGCATATCTTTCCGGAAAAATTATCTTATAATATGGTCAAGTTCGTTCCTACTATTTGGAGTCACAGGAGTGGTGTTAGCCCTATATCCGGATTATAGTGTCGGTCTTTTGAGCAAGACAGAGCTTAGCATGGCCATTGCAGGGATGTATGCCAGTTCAATGATTACAAATATCATTGCAGGAAGGCTTCATCTACACCATGCAGCTATGTTCAGAAGTGGGCTTATCCTTGCTGCATTGGGTACAACACTTGCTGTATACTTTCCAATACCTGGTTTTATTTTAGTAGGTACAGGATCAGGCATAGGTCTTATCGGACTTCCTGTCGCGGTATCTTTCATGAAGGGCAACAGAGGCCTTTTGATGGGGATATTCAACACATATACCTATGCAGGTATGGGATTCATGCCAATAATTGCAGGTGCACTAATTCCCGGGTTGGGATTTAGACCTGTTTTTTTCTTATGCAGCCTTGCTCTTTGTCTGCCTGTGTTCATGAAATACAGAGTGGAAAGTGAGAGTAAAGTATAGATTCGAATATAAAGAAAAAAGACCACCGGTTGCTGCCGGTGGTTTGGGTTTGGATGGTGGTTGGCTGATGGACCGGATCCTTATCCAATGTAGTATGTGACCTGCACTGACATTGAAACTGTGGACTCGCCCGGCTCAATTGGAGTGGAAACCGATCCTGCTGCTGCGTCCATTGCTTCTTCTGCCACTGCATAGTAAACTCTGGAGTTCCCATTCTCGGATATGGATGCTGTCTGCACGCCTGTGACCTTAAGATCCAGGCTGCCGGCAAGGGCATTGGCCTTTGATGAGGCATCAGCTATGGCTTCGTTCATGAGGTCTTCGCGGAGCTGTTCCTGCCTGTCATCAGATACCGAGAAGGAGATGCTTCCGATCTGATTTGCTCCTGCGGCTGTTGAACTGTCGATGATCTGGCTCAGGTTGCCGATCTTTGTGGTTGTGACCTGCACACTGTTGGATGCTGAGTAACCTGTGATGGTTTGTTCCCTGTCATAGTTGTAGACCGGGTACACGGATACATAGGATGTCTGTATTTCCCTGTCCTCCAGGCCCAGTGCCTTGAGTTCTGCGACGACAGCGCTCATGAGGGCTGCATTCTGATCGGATGCGTCCTTTGCAGTGTCAGCCTGGACCACGACACCTATGCTTAAAGAGGCTGTGTCAGGCACTATCTTCTCTTCGGCATACCCGCTCATGGTTATTGTGTCGGCAGTGTTCGATCCATTTTGCGAAATGGCATATATGGTTAATGCCATTACCAGCAGGACAACTGATAGCGCAATGATAGCTAAATATGATCTATCGTTTTTATTTTCCTGTGACATTTTCACACTCTCCTTGTTAGATGCATTATTAACCGGTGAGTCTGTCTTGTCATGGCCGGTTATTGCATGTTATATAAGGAGCTGCACATATTAAAGAATTGTCTAAACTTCAGGTGCATCTGCAGTTATATATGGCAGCAGACAGCGATAAGAAAAAGAGGGTCATTATTTCTTTTTCTCCTCAGATGCCACAGGCTCTGTTAAAAACGATTCTAATGAGGCGAGGTCCTTGAGATTCATTTTGTGAGACATCCCAGCGGAAGATATAGCAGGAGTGATGAACCGGAAAAACTCACTGGCAAACTGCTTGTAGCTGAACCCCTCCGCCTCGATCACCAGTTTCCATTTATTTTCCATTGACAGGATACCCATGAAGGAGATCATAAGGTACATCGAGGTCAGGAATGGATCGAGATCGTCCCGGATCGTGCCGTCATCGATACCCTCCTTTATCGCATCCCGCAGTATCAGACGGCAGGTACCATACCCTTTACCGATCTCTGCGGTACACGGGTTCTCTTTGGAAAAACGCTCAGAACCGTAAAAATGGATCATGCGAAGATAATCGGGATATTCCTGTGAAAACTGGTAATAGGCCTCTCCCATCAGGGCTACCTTGACAATACCCGGCGCTTGTTTCTCCATGCATTCCGTATATTTTTCTTTAAGGATCCCGATACCACGTAGTACGATGGTTGCGAAAAGTGTTTCTTTATTTTTAAAATACAGATAAATGGTAGCCTTATTCAGTTCGACCTCGCGGGCGATCTCATCCATGGAGACATCTTCATAACTCCGGGAAAAAAAGAGACGCTCTGCCGCATCGATGATCTGGTTCTTTCGTTGTTCCTTTTCTCGTTGTCTTCTATCGGCTGTTCCCATAGTTCCACTTCATCTAACGCACATTTATTCAATGACTCCTTCATCAGATAAAAAATTCGGGCTCCCTTCGCTGGCTATAGAGCGTATGGAGACGTACTGATGCGTCTTTGACCATCCCAGGTTTCATCGATCTGGCACTTTGCGGGCAGTTTTTGATACACGCACAGCAGGTAATACATTTTTCCGTATCGATCATACGGAAATTTTGTGGATCAACAGCACCAACAGGACATTTCACTGCACATATCCCACACTGTGAACACTCATCACTGACATCGATAAAATCAACGGTCCATAATTTTGTAACTCCTCCATAAGGATAGGTGCCAGGCACATGCACATCAGAGATCTGGGACATCGATTGAACAGATACTAGTTTTTCACGTATTTTCTGTCCGAACACTTCTGCATGGATCAGATCATCTTCATCCGGGCGTCCTTGTGCCGTTGGTGTTTCGGAATTCGAGAAAGAATGTTCCCCGATATATGCTGCACAAGCGATGGGAATACACCCGTACTTCATTACAATGTTCCTCAGTTCCAGTAGTGCATCGTCATATACACGATTGCCATATACAACAACACAGACCGTGGGGTTATTATGAGCCTGGATAGCATGGAGCCATTCATTTAATAGTGCCGGCACTCTCCCCATATAAACCGGAACTCCAACTATAAGCAGTTCATTTTCCGAGGTCATTAATGGTTGTTTTCTTGCAGCTGGTCCGGTAATATCGATCAATTCAACGGTGTCTGGACCAATACCATGCGCAATGGCCTGAACAACCGCTTTTGTTGTTCCGGTAGGTGAAAAATAAACCAATTTCACAGATTCTATTTTCATGTCACTTACTCCGTCAATTGTATAGGATTCTGCCCGGAGGCAATCAGTTTCACCAGATATTAACTTATGGTTATATTATAACTTTTGGTTAGTTACTAACTAATAGTTAGGAGCTTAATTACACCGAGGAAAAATAGTAAATCCTGATATATTTGAAAAAATTAAAGAAATTGAACTTACTAAAGATATAACAAAGCATTATTCTATAATTTCCTTAATAGTTCCACTAATAATTAAAATCAACATAGATGAGAAATTAGACTATATTGATAGAAAAATAGATAACATTGATTTAAAAATTGATGAATTAGCAAATTCGAATGCTGCTTTGGATTTTATTATTGAGAGTTTAGAGATGGTTAAAAATGAGATACCTGAGCTCAATAATCAGATAAATGAGGTGTTGGTGAATATCTCAGATAAGTCAAAATCAACTGAACAAAAATTAAAAATCAGCATACCTATTATTCCAACTTTAGTCGTTTACGAATTTGAAAAAGATGTTTCTGATTTAATCTCCAAAAGAATTAGACAATTAGACAAATTAAAAATCAGATTGAGAGAGCAATATAAATGGTGACGCATACATTATCCTTATGATCTACGCTTCATCCAGGTATCTCTGTAGCTTGTCCGCAAGTTTGCCAATATGGATACCGTCAACAAACGCATGATGGACTTGGACTGCGAACGGCATCATTAATTTTCCTTCTTTTTCATGATATTTACCCCAGTCGAATATGGGCTGCGCTTTTTCCCTGTCTCCGAAATCCGTGTGCGAAACATGCGTAAATGTGATCCACGGCAAGGCAGAGAATTGATATACATCGTTTTCAACAGGTCCTGTAAAATGCTCTTTTTGATCTTCTGCCGTCTTGGTTGCCAATTGTACGAACTTTTCCATTGTATCCTGCATGGGAACATTTACCACTTTAAATAATTCCGTTTCTTTATCCAGATATGTAAATGACGTATCAATAGACCCATATAACACAACTTGACCATCAAGAAAACGATACCGGAACTCCTCGATCTCATTTGCGCATTTCGTAACGGCAAATATGAACGCCATCGTAAACGGCCAATCATTTTCGTTAACGTACTTTTTAAAATTAGTCACGTTAAGTTCAAAGCTCACACAATATTGAGGCTGCACCGCACTCATGTATATTTGGCAATACTCTTTTCTTTTCCATGTTTCAAGGTCAATTATTTGGTATCTGTTTACCACGTTTTCACCTTCGTTCAATGATCTTGATACAATCTACGTTAGGATATATTTTCTTTTCAGCATCAAGTAAAAGTATTAAGTATCCTGAGGGCCTATTATCTATTACATTGCTAAAACAAAAGAAAAAAAATTCTGCCATTATGTGATCTCTCACACAATGAGACGCTATGGCAGGAAATCAGTTTAAATTCCGGTGCAAAGCTGAATGCATATATAGTACATCATGAGGAATGTGGCAAATATGGATCATACAAAAGATTATATCAGTGATTTTTTCGGATTCATGAAAAAGGCGACAACATCCGTTCAGACGGTGGATGC
>NZ_JBFXHJ010000041.1:0-15536 GCF_050177135.1 Methanomethylovorans sp. | reverse complement strand
GTCACGGGTGTATGCATGATACTTGCTTGTATCTAAGATCAAATAGAAAACTGAATTCCTTAAAATCAATGACATCACAGACTTTAGTAATAAAAGGGAAAGGTGCTATAAATGTCGTTTGAAGTACTCAGGATCCTAAAAGTTAATCATGTACAGTGCTTAGAGATTATCATGAGCTTGTTGAAAAAAGAACGAGGGTCACTGTTGTATCACCTGAAAAACCTTGCTGGTACTGCTGGAGTAACAGAGAATGTAAAACCACAGTCTAATTAAAGTTAGAACTACACGCTTATAGCATAGACGCACTCTGTTTAAAAAAGTGTATGAAAAAAAGAATACATCAGCCGGGATTCGAACCCGGGTTCTAGCGTTGGCAACGCCAGGTGATAACCGCTACACTACTGATGTGCATTGTTTGGTGCCCAGACCCGGATTTGAACCGGGGACAACTGCCTCTTCAGGGCAGCGCTCTCCCAGACTGAGCTACCTGGGCTTTATGGGGAGCAACATAGCACCTTAATGCTGTTTTCCAATTTAAACTTAACTGTTTTTTGTTTTGCTGATGGGCCCGCTGAGAGTCGAACTCAGGACCTCCGCCATGTCAAGGCGACGTCATAACCAACTAGACCACGAGCCCTTATCGGCACCACCCATACATTGTCATAGCAGATAAACCTTTTGTTCCATAAAATCAAAAAAGGCTATCTACCTGTTCAAAGTGTATTTCTTATATATAGTTCACCTGGTTTATCCTCATGAGATAGTAAAAACTTGAGTTGACCTGAAAAATACATTGCTCTGCACATTTAGTTTTGCAACTTTCTTATCTATTTAATTATGGCAGAGAGTGTGACTCACTGGCATCTCCGGCAACCTGGGAAGAAAAACATTACCATTATTCAGTAGCTGCTGCGATGATAGCAGGAACTGGATACAGGGTTTGCTTAGAGAAAGAGATGATACTTAAAAGTGAGGAGTTTAATAGAATATATTCGATGTTTCCTTTGCATTAGATTTCTGCTTGCTTGCACCACTTGGATAGACCATGGTGAGCACGTCAACACTTGAACCCAGATCTCTGGAATCATGCAAGTAATATCCATCGCTTAAATGTGAAACATTGTCGATCCTGAGAATCGCATAGTCCTTGCCTATCTCTGAGACCGTTATTTCGTCGAAGTCATAGAACATCTTCCTTATATCCCCTTCTAGATTATGGCTACCCATCAATAATGTGTAAGCCTGTACAAATGCATCGAGCTCAAATGAAAGAGTAACAGTGGCATCAGTTCCACTGAATCTCATTGTCATTTGCTTGTAATGTATATATTGAGGATTGTCGGTCGCGGCGGTTGCCGGTAATGAAACAAGGATCATTACAAACATGAAAGCAATAAGTATATGAATAATGGATTTCATTTTCTAAACGCTTTCTGCATATCCGCCTTAATATTCATATAGTTTTGCAATATAAAGTGATACATTTATTTTATATGTGCACCATATATGCAGAATCAATAAAAAAAAGGAATAGTCAGGTTGACAACAGAAATCATAACTGTGAGCAAATCATGGATACAGAGATGACTACTATTGATCAAAACGAACTTTATGATCTCGATTTCAACACTACGAACTCCATAGATGTCCCTAAACTGTTGATCGATCAGATCATCGGACAGGAGCATGCTGTGGAAGTGGTCAGGAAAGCAGCAAGCCAGCGCCGACACGTAATGATGATAGGGACTCCAGGTACTGGTAAGTCTTTGTTGGCAAAGGCTATGGCAGAACTTTTACCCAAAGAAGAGCTGCAGGATATTCTTGCTTACCCGAATCTTGAGGATCAGAATAATCCAAAGATGAGGACTGTACCTGCTGGCAAGGGTAGAGAAATAGTCATGGCCCATAAACTGGAAGCACAGAAAAAAGCCCAATCCCGGAACATGCTGATGATGATACTGGTCTTCGGTATTATCATATATTCTTTCTATGTGGACCAACTGTTGTGGGGGATCATAGCAGCTATTATGATACTCCTGCTTACACGTCAGTTGCTTCCAAAAGAAGAGATGATGATACCCAAGCTTATTGTAAATAATTACAACAAAGAGCATGCTCCTTATATCGATGCAACTGGTACGCATGCAGGTGCACTCCTTGGTGATGTGCGCCACGATCCCTTCCAGTCAGGAGGACTTGAAACTCCTGCACATGACAGGGTTGAGAGCGGCGATATACACAAATCACACAAGGGCGTTCTGTTCATCGATGAGATAAATACCCTCAGCCTTGAGTCACAACAGAGCATGCTTACGGCTCTTCAGGAAAAAGAATATGCCATCACAGGACAATCAGAACGCAGTTCCGGTGCCCTTGTAAAGACAGAGCCCGTGCCATGTGATTTTATCATGGTGGCTGCAGGTAATCTCGATGCAGTGGAAAAAATGCATCCTGCCCTCAGATCAAGGATCAAAGGATATGGCTATGAGATTTTCATGCGTGACTCCATGGAAGACACTCTCGAGAACCGCAGGAACCTGGTGCGTTTCGTGGCTCAGGAAGTAATGCGTGATGGACATATACCTCCTTTTGACCGGTCTGCGGTCAATGAGGTGATCAGGGAGGCCAGGCGCAGAGCCGGGCGAAAGGGTCATTTGACCCTGAAGCTAAGGGACCTTGGAGGTCTTGTTAGAGTAGCCGGGGATATTGCTCATGCTGAGAACGCACCAGTGACCACCGATAAACATGTGCTTGCTGCAAAGAAGATGGCCCGCTCCATAGAACAACAACTGGCAGATAGTTATCTTGAAAGACGTAAAGATTATCAGCTGTTCCAGAAGAATGGTTTAGCTGTGGGAAGGGTCAACGGTCTCGCCGTAATGGGGGGAGACTCAGGCATAGTATTGCCTATCATGGCCGAAGTGACGCCAGCTCAATCAAGTTCAGAAGGACGTGTGGTTGCTACCGGTATGCTAAAGGATATCGCGAAAGAAGCTGTCCAAAATGTATCTGCTGTGATAAAGAACATCACCGGAAAGGATACCGCAAATCATGATATCCACATTCAGTTCATAGGGACCTATGAAGGTGTGGAAGGTGACAGTGCATCCATATCCATAGCTACAGCTGTAATCTCTGCACTTGAGAACATACCCGTGGACCAGTCTGTGGCAATGACCGGTTCTCTCTCTGTGAGGGGAGATGTATTGCCTATCGGTGGTGCTACCTACAAGATAGAAGCTGCAGCCCTGGCAGGCATAAAGAAAGTAATAATCCCCAAATCCAATGAGGATGACGTGCTTATAGAAGAAGCCTATAAGGGCAAGATCGAGATTGTGCCGGTAACGAACATTATAGAAGTTATGGAGCACAGTCTTGTGGGAGTCGATAAAAAGAGAATAGTGGAGAAGCTTTCGAAACTGACAAACCTTAAGCTCAATCTCGATATTCCTGAAGTGGTTCCCACATGAGAGGATATTGGTTTTAATATGACCCACATGAAAAATGTTGACTTTTACGACGTAAGAGTGGTGGATGCCACTACTACGTCCATTATTATTGATAATGGGAATGTTGAAGAGATATCTGTGAACTATACAAGGGGCGGCGGTATACGTGCTCTGTGCGGAGGTTCATGGGGCTTTACTTCAGCTGATGGTTATTTCAATGAGAAGAAAGCACTTAATGCTGCCTCTGAGCTTGCTGTAAGCATGAATTCCCGAAATCCCAAAGAAAAAGTGGAACTCACCCCAGTAGGGAAACCAACATTGAAAGACCTTCCCCGCATAAAGATAGATCCACGGGATATATCCATTGAAGAAAAAGTTGAACTGCTCAAGGAAATGAGCAAACGGGCAAAACTTGAGGGGATCAGCAGCACAAGTGCCGTCTATTCTGAATCCGAAGTCAAGGTATGTTATAACAACATTGACGGTCTGGATTGTGAGTACGAACTTATAAGGTCCGGATTTGCGGTCAGTGCAGTAGCCTCAGAGAATGGCATCTACCAGGCAGGAAGGGAAAGCAAGTTCGGTGTCAAAGGGTATGAAATATTCGATGAAAATAATGCTCTTGAGCTTGCAACAAGTGCATCTAACGAGGCACTTCAGCTCATACATGCCAAGCCTGCAAAGGGAGGGAACATGCCTGTGATACTTGATCAGGAGCTGGCGGGAGTGTTCGTACATGAAGCTGTAGGACATGCATCAGAAGCCGATCTGGTGCTTGAGGGAAGTTCCATTCTTGATAATATGGTTGGAAAACAGATAGCTTCACCCCTTATCACTATAGTGGATGACCCTACACTTCATGAATATGGCTACTTCCCATTTGATGATGAAGGGGCACAATCACAAAGAACGACTATCATAAAAAATGGCGTACTGAACTCTTACCTGCATTCCAGAGAAACTTCAGCAAAGCTTGGAGGTGACCCTGGGCACAGCAGGTGTCAGGGATATTCCATGCCCATAGTCCGCATGAGCAATACATATCTTGATAATGGCAACTCCACCTTTGAAGAAATGCTTGAGGAAATAGGTGACGGAATGTATCTTATTGGCTCCAGAGGCGGACAGGTCAACACTGGTGAAGGTATATTCCAGTTCAATGCAGAAAAGGCATATCTCATAGAAAGAGGTGAGATCACTACCCTCATGAGAGATGTATCTCTATCCGGAAAGACACTTGAGATCCTCAATAATGTGACCCATGTGGGCAGTGATCTGAAAATGAACTCCGGAAGATGTGGAAAAGGTGGACAGCTGGTACCTGTGAGCGACGGATCACCTCACATTTGTATCTCGAAGGCCGTTGTCGGGGGTACCTGAATGTATGATACTGCAAGAAAAGCCCTAAGTGCTGCTCTGAAAGCGGGTGCTGATGAGGCTGAGGTCTATCTGGTCAAAAGCGAAGTGACCAGTATAGATATCCGTAAAGGTCTGATCGAAGGTTCTAAGGAGAACATAAATCAGGGAATGGGAATTCGTGCAGTGGTTAACGGTGCTGTTGGGTTCGCAAGCACCAATATCGACACGAAGATGGAAGAAGCTGCAAGGACCGCAGTTTCCTCGGCCAGGATCAGAGGCAGGGATCCGGCATGGAGGTCTTTCCCCACTGATGGAAAATATCCTGAGATCAAAGGTACGTTCGATCCCCGTATCAAAGATATGGAACTTGACGAATGTATAGAGTTGTCCACAAATATGCTGGAGGGAGCATCATCCTTGCCAGATGTGCTAGTAACGGCAGGATCCTTTTCACGTGTGGCAAGCCGACGCTTGATATTAAATAGTAATGGAATAGAGGTAGAGGATAGAGGAACTGCAATAAGTGGATTCGTAGATGTTATAACAGGTCAGGAAGAACCAACAACTGCCTATGAGTACGATATGTCCAGAGAAATGGACATTGATTTCTTCAATTTGGGAAAAGCTGCTTCTGAACTTGCATCCATGTCAAGACAGGGCATTTCCATTGAACCGCATCGTACAGAGATCATTCTGCATCCTTTTGCAGTCGCGGATCTTCTGACAGGTATTTTTTCCTCTGCCATTGATGCAGATAATGTCCAGAAAGGCCGGTCCAGTCTCATCGGCCGTAAAGGTGAAATGATAGCCAGCGAGAAACTGTCCATAATTGACGATGGACTACTTGAGGGAGGCCTTGAGACAGCCATGGCGGATGATGAAGGCGTTCCTTCCCAGACAAACCCTATTATAGAAAAAGGCGTTTTTAGGTCCTATCTCTATGACAACTATACAGCAGGTAAGGAAGGTATAAGCAGTACAGGCAATGCTTCCAGGCATTCCTATTCCTCCCCTCCTTCTGTAGGGATCCGCAATTTTATAATAGGATATGAAAAGAGCAATGTGATCGAAGATACAGATAAGGGGATCTATATTAATACTGTTATAGGAGCACATACTGCTAATTACATTTCAGGTGATTTCTCTGTAGAAGCAAGGAATGCCTTCACCATTGAGAAAGGAGAGCTTGCAAGACCTATCAAATCGCTTATGTTATCAGGAAATGTTTTCGATATCCTTAAGAATATAAACGGTGCAGGCAGGGATCTGAGGCAAGTGGGGGGAACAGTTACACCCTCACTTCGGATAACTGATATGAGTGTTGTTGGCTGACCCTCATCATTTTCAAAAGCAGTTCCATTATTTCCTTTTTTTCTGAAAGACTTACTGTTGTGTGGATCTGACGGTCATAAGAATAACATAGAAAACCTGCACCAGGTTAAAATATTATTCTTTCCTTTGCTCATCAAGGAATAATGCGATTCGATAGCATGGATTTGGTCCCAATGGATTTTCGTGTAGTTGTAGATAATTCCTGTGATCTGGTAAGTGTGCTTGATGGGCAAATGAAATGTCTGTACGTTAATCAGGCAATGGAAAAAGCCACTGGGATGCAGGCACATGACCTTGTCGATAAGCCATTACAAGAAACAGGTATTCCGATACATGCCTGTGCTCTCCTTAAAAAGCAGATACAAAAAGCATTTCTTACAGGAAAGGATATTGAACACGAGATTCTGATGGAATTCCCTATTGGAAGTGGTCTTCGGAGCTGGTCATGGCGCCTGATCCCTGACAAAGGTTCTGATAGAAAGGTTTTATGCGTATTCTTAGTTGGCAGGGACATTACAGAAAAGAAGCTATCGATAAATGATCGTTCTCTTAATGCCAGCAGATCTTATGCTCTTTTTGAGAATTCTCTGGATATAATCTTCGAAACAGATAAAAAAAGTGCAATAACGTATATCAGCCACCACGTACGAAAATATGGCTTTAAGGAAGAAGAACTCATTTCCACCAACATTTTTGAGATTTTTGTTCCTGAAGACAAGGATCATGCATCCAGAGAATACCTTAAGCTTCAGAGGTATGGAGGAATGGCTGCTATAACCATACGGCTCAAAGATAAAAAGGGAAAGTTCTTCTGGTTCGAATGCAGATGTTCAAGGCAGGAAGATGCAAATGGTACCTTTCTGGGCATATCAGGTATCCTGAAAGATATTACAGAACACATGGAAAAAGAACAGGTTATCCGCATTCTTGAAGCTGTAAGTATTGCTGCAAGCAAATTCCTGCAGATCGGCTTATCTTCAGAGGATTTCAAGGAAATACTGGAACAACTTGGGAGGGCTACTAATGTCAGCAGGGTATACATTTTTCAGAATGAGACCGAAGGTGACAGTAATCTTCTAATGTCACACAAATACGAATGGGTTGCCAGAGGCATTGCCCCTCAGATAGACAATCCGTTTTTACAGAAGTTACCCTACCATTCCATGGCACCCCGCTGGGAGAAAATAATGAAAAGAGGGTATCATATAGAGGGCCTGATAAAAAATTTTCCTGATGAGGAGCGTGGATCACTGGGAGACCAAGGGATCATTTCCCTTGCCGCCGTGCCAATATATGTTGGCAAGGAATGGTGGGGGTTCATTGGTTTTGATGATTGTGAACGTGAGAGGGAATGGTCACTGGTGGAGATGGATGCTCTCTGGATAGCCGCCGATACCATAGGCGCTGCGATCTTAAAACAGCAAATAGAATCTGAGATCAGGAAAAGCCAAAAAAAACTGGAAACTATACTGGAAGCTGTCCAGGCCGGTGTAATAATAATTGATGCCGAATCCCACACTGTAGTTGATGCTAATCCAGTGGCTGTCCAGCTTATTGGAAGAGGGAAAGCAGAGATCATAGGTAAGATCTGTCACGAATTCATGTGTGTTGCAGAGAAAGGTAAATGTCCCCTCACAGATCTGAAACAGGTAATAGATTCTTCTGAAAGGGTTCTCGTTACAGCAAAAGATGAAAAACTTCCTATTCTCAAAAACGCAGTTTATATTGAACTGGATGGCAGACAGCGTATAGTGGAAAGCTTCCTTGATATCTCTCATATAAAAGAAGCTGAAAGGGCACTTATGGAAAGTGAAGAGAAGTTCAAGACACTCTTCATGAATGCTAATGATGCCATCTACATCTGTAATGATATGGGAGACAAGATCAAAGAGGTCAATCATATTGCTTCCGAGATGCTGGGATATAGCAGGGTCGAATTGCTGGGCATGTCCCCCCGGGATTTCAATGCATCGGAATATGCTGCATTGTTGCCTGAAAGGTTACAGGAACTCAAAAAGAAAGGAAAAGCAATATACGAGACTATCTACGTGAACAGTGCTGGTAAGCGCATTCCTGTGGAAATAAGCAGTAGGATCATAGATTATAAAAGTAAAAAAGCAATTCTGACCGTTGCAAGGGACATAAGCGAAAGAAAAATAGCAGAGGAAGCCTATAAGAAAGAAGTGCTGCTTAAGGAGATACATCACAGGGTCAAGAACAATCTCCAGGTGATCGCAAGCCTCTTAAGCCTGCAATCAAGAAAATTTCAGGACAGGGATGTCAGACTGGCCTTTGCAGAAAGCCAGAACAGGATACGTTCCATGGCTATAGCCCATGAAAAACTCTATATGTCAAAGAACCTGAAGAATATAGATGCTGCCGATTATATAAGAAACCTGGCGAACTACCTGCTGTACTCTTACAGAACAGGTACAGAAAAGGTAAACCTTGAGATCGATGTAGACGAGATATATCTGGACATAGATAAGATCATACCACTGGGCCTTATAGTAAACGAGCTTATTACAAATTCTCTTAAATATGCTTTTGACCCAGGTAAGGAAGGTTTGGTCAGTTTGTCCCTTAAGGGCTGTGACAGTTCACTTGTGCTTACTATCAGCGACAATGGGAATGGAATCCCTGAAAACGTGGATATATTCAGCACCACTTCTCTGGGGATGCAGCTGGTCACCACTCTTACAGAGCAGCTGAAAGGAAAATTGGAGATAGACAGGTGTGCAGGGACAACATTCATCCTGACCTTCGAGGATCTCGATTGATAGTGCCTGTGAGCCCAGGTTCTGTAACCATGTGCATAACTATTAACAGTGAAACGGCCATCATAGCCGCACAAACATAGAAAGGCATTGTAAAAGATACATAACCTCCAAGAAGGCCCCCTATCAAGGGTCCAAAAGCTGTACCCGCTGCCTGTGCGCTGGTAATGGAGCTCACCCGTGCACTCACCGACGCACCACCTGCAAGATCCACTGCAAGCGCCATGACCGGAGTTTCCACCGAGGCCATGCAAAGTCCCTGCAAGGCACGCAGCACAATGAGCTCCTCCACTCTGGTAATATAACCCAATCCAAGCACTACTGGAACATTAAGCAGTAAACCGTATAAAATCAGCCTTTTACGCCCGTACCTGTCCGATAGCATACCCATGGGGGTTTGCAGTATCACTCTGGATATGACATATGCGGACACTGCGATGCTTAGAGAAAGTTGCGAGGATTGCAGGCGGACCTCGTATTCAGGAAGAAAAGCGAATATGATCATGATCCCGACCATCATTATGAACATTGCAAAGGCGAGAGCATGAAACTGTAATGATCCACTATTGTTCAGAGATGTTATTTGTTTTTCATACCTGTCGTGTGTCTCGCCCACAAAGAACTGCACAAGTAGCAAACTTATCAACCCCAGAAAAGCGCATAAATAAAACCCTGCAGTAAACCCATAATATGTAGCTACTATGCCACCGACCATTGCACCTATGCCATAACCGAATCCCCTCATGCTTGAATATATGCCGATGGCTCTGCCTCTGGTACCGGATGTAGAGAAGTGGGTCACCATTGCTATAATAGCTGGTACTGCTGCACCTACCGTTATACCCTGTATAGCCCTCAGAAGCACTACGTATTCAAATACAGAAACATAAGAATAAAGCACTGAAGCCGCTATGAAGCCAGCAAGTCCGAATATGACAAAAGGCTTCCTTTTATCCAGCCTGTCTGACAACCTGCCTGAAATAGGCTGGGAAAATGCATTGAAAAGACCAAAGACCGTGGTGACAATGCCTGCTTTTACAACATCCGGGATCTCAGGAGCAAAGACACTATGGGTCTGCACTATATAAAGAGGTATTAGAAAAGCAAGTATACCCGTACCGAGGTCTTTGAAGAACTTAGAAATGGAAAGCATGTAAAGCTTGGGGTCAAGCCTCTGTGCAGCATGGTCGGTTTTTACCATAGAACGTTCTCTCCACCTGAATTTCATATCATATAGGACCACAAGTTATTCAATTCTTCCCGCACAAGGAAAGTATATGAAAGAACCTGTTTTCCTGCGCAGGTATCAGCAAGTAGAGAAGAACGAATTGCCTCCAAGATATAAGATATGCCGTTTGGTCCCGGTATCTTTTGAAAAGGCAGCTTCTCTGGAGGAACTGTGGGCCATGCATCGAGTAAAGATGCAGGATTATAGAAAACTTCTGGCATCGATCGATACTAATGGATATGACCCTAACCTCAGTATGCCAAGATCTTCTCTTCTTGACCTGAAGGTTGCGATCGTACAAAAGATGCTTGAGAATTGTCACTTCTGCGAACGCAGATGTGGTGTTAACAGGAAGGAAAACCAAAAGGGTCACTGCAGGGCAGGGGCTGTTTCAGGATATGCATCTGAGTTCCTGCATACAGGAGAGGAGCCCGAACTTGTGCCTTCGCACACAATATTCTTCACGGGTTGTGTTTTTTCATGTATCTACTGCCAGAACTGGGATATAGCTACCCATCCGGAAACAGGTAAGATCGCTGATCCTGTGGAACTCGCGAAATTGATAGAAAAGCGTCGCATGCAAGGATCAAGGAATGTGAACTTCGTCACTCCGACCCCACATCCGCATGCGGTACTAAGGATCATCAGCAATTTGTCAGTTAATGTGCCTGTGATCTGGAACTCTAACATGTATCATTCAAAGGAAGTGGGAGAACTACTTGAAGGTGTTGTTGACGTGTATCTTGCAGACATCAGATACGGCAACGACGAGTGTGCTGAAAAATATTCTAAAGTTAACAATTATATCAAAGTTGTTACTGAAAATCTGACCCGTGCATACTCAGATGCCGAGATACTCCTGCGCCATCTGGTCTTACCGGAACATGTGGATTGCTGTACGCGGCCTGCAGTTAAGTGGGTGAAAGAAAATATTCCCCATGTCCGTTTCAATCCGATGTTCCACTATACTCCTCACTATCTTGCTTACAGGTATCCTGAGATGAACAGGCATCTTAGAGCGCAGGAAATCGAAAGAGCTGTGGAGATAGTGCTCTCTTCTGGTCTTGAAGACGTACTGTTATAGTCTTATTCCACCACTATCATCCCGCTTTTTGTATACGGATGTGTAGCAAGATAGTAATTGTATGTTCTCCTTTCATGGAATGTATATGTGAAGGTCATGCCCTTGGTCAGCGTGGGAGACTGGAATGCACTGCTTTTAACAATGTATGCCACTGAATCGTTATTGGTCCACCTTACCGTATCTCCCCGGGAAATGGTCAGTGATTGAGGATGAAAAGCATAATCATCAATGTAGACCTCTATATATTTTATATCTCCAGCAGATGCATTACTGTCAGTATACTGTACTATCTCTTTATCCGTACAGCCTGAAAATGCCAGAAAAACTATCAGCAATATAATTACAAGCAACTTATTTTTCATACAGTGGCGAGTTATGGTCTAATAGGTATAATACCTTTTGAAGCAAAAAAGACACAATTGACCTTATAAACTTCTCATTTACGCTGGGTCCTGTACATGTCCTCAAGACGCTCCAGTGTGTCGGCTTCTTCCAGTGATTTATCATCCCTTACACGCACAAGCCGTGGGAAACGCAATGCATAACCGGATTCGTAGTTTGTGCTCTTCTGTATTTCTTCAAAAGCCACTTCAAAGAGTATGTGTGGTCTGATCTCAACGCTTGTTCCTGATTCTGAAATTATATGCTCCCTGAAAAGTTCTGTGAGTTCTGCCAGCTGTTCATCAGATATTCCTGTAGCCACTTTACCTACAGACAGGAATCTGCCTGTTTCAGGGTCATGGCAGGCCAATGCAAAAGAACCAAGGAAACTTGTCCTTCTGCCATAACCCCATTCAGCTCCTATTACCACAAGGTCAAGGGTTTCCATAACTGGCTTCTTTTTAAGCCAGTTCTTTCCTCGCTTGCCTGGTGAATATGGCGAGTCGGGGTTCTTTATCATGATCCCTTCATGGCCTGCCTGCAGTGCCTGTTCATACATGCAGTTTATCTGCAAGAGGTCTGACGTGATCAGCTGGTCATCCACGTGTACAAGATCACTGTTCCCTACAGAGGAAACCAGAAACTTCCGACGCTTTTGCAGTGGAAGCTCTATGAGGCTCTCACCATTGAGGTACATGATATCAAAGAGGTTAAGGGTAAGCGGAATATGGCGTACCTTATTCTGCACATCGTATTTACGTCTGAAACGTTTGAGGATCTCCTGGAAAGGTTTCGGTCTTCCATCTTCGTCAATGGCTACCGCCTCGCCGTCAAGTATGGCAGAGTCAGCCTTAACAGACCCCTTAACTGCAGATACGATGTCAGGAAGTGAGCCAGTAATGTTCTCAAGACGACGGGAATAGAGAGTAACAGTATCGCCTTTTTTATGTATCTGCACCCTTGCACCATCGAATTTCCATTCTGCTGCAACAACGCCCAATTCCCTTATGGCAGTTTCGATATCAGGTGTTACCTGGGCAAGCATCAGCTTTATAGGTCTGCCTACCTGCAGCCCCAGGTTCAAAAGAGCTTCGTTTCCTCCTTCTTTTGCAGTGACAGCCACAAGTCCCATGTCGTTTGTGAGCATGTAGCCTCTTTCGACAGATATCACAGGCACGTTAAAAGCCTTTGCAATAGCATCCCTGACAATGCCTTCCCCTACACCTATCCTCATATCCTCTATGGCAAGCCTGGCGATATAGCCAACCTCTTCAACGGATGCCGAGTTAAAAAGATATTGCAGATGCTTGATCTTGGATGTCTGGGACCCCTTGCCTGTTGCATGGGCTATATCCCTGAATCTTTCAAAGACCTCCATGATACTCAGTTCCGCAGGAGAGTCTAAAAAAGAAGAGAATGTGGCCTGTCCCTTGGATACTTTTCCCAGGGCTTTCACTGTAGTTTTACCGATGTCTCCTGTTTCCCTTACTATATCCTCTATTTCCTTGACAGACAAGCCCGATGATCTGGAAAGGGCATTGATAAGAATGCCTGTACCCAAGCCTACTTCTTCATCGGTCCATGCAGGAAAAACCTCGCCCATAACAAAATGAGTTACGATCGGCAACTCTTCACTGGTCACAAGAGAGAACAGCTCCGAAACAAGTCCTGTCATATCCAGAGATCCGGCTGTCTCTTCTATGATCTTGCATATCCTGCAGAACTCCCTGAAGCTTGTCATTGCGATCAGCTTGCTTAATCCTTATAGATGGAAACGATATCGCTCAGAATGGCACTTGCTGTCTCGATGGACCCGGCTCCTCTGCCAACAACTATGACAGGCCCGGCAAGATCTGTTTGCAGCGAAGCTACATTAAGGGTTCCTCCGACCGCCAGCGGATGGCCTATAGGTACGAGCCGTGGAGCCACCTGTATCCTGTTCTTACTGACCTCTCCAATGAGCTTTATAACATAACCGTCTGTCTCGGCAAGCATCAGAGCTTCGGGGGTGATACGAGAGATACCTGTTACATGCACATCTTTGTATGTGGTATTCATTCCAAAAATGGCATTTGCAAGGATCACAAGCTTGCATGCTGCGTCTATACCTTCTACATCATAGATGGGATCCTTTTCAGCTATACCCAGTTCCTGTGCCTCTGCAAGCATCAGCTCATAGGTTGCATGCTCTTCCATCATACGGGTAAGGATATAGTTGCAGGTACCATTGAATATGCCTTCTATGCTGATCACATCGTTACCTGCCAGTGTATCCCTTATAAGATTGAGCAAGGGCATTGCACCCCCTACGGTGGCCTCGAACCTGAAGGCACAACCTGATATAGATGCCAGTGCTGCAAGTTCCCTGTATTTTAAGGCAAGAGGACCTTTGTTGGATGTTACAACATGCCTCCCTTTATTGAAAGCAGTAAGCATGTTCTGCAAACCCACACCACCCGTGTCGATATTAGTAGGAGTTGTTTCTATGACCAGATCGTGTTCTATATCACGGATAATATCATGCCCTGTAATGTGTTCATCACCTACGATACCTTCTGATGCCTTGCGCTCAAGGACCATGGCAAGGTCCACACCTTCCTCATCAATTACAGCTGTCTTGGAATCTGCTACAGCCACAACTGCGATGTCAAGGCCTATGGAACTGAGTTCTTCTTTCTTACGGAGCAATACCCTTGCCACTCCCTGGCCAACAGAACCAAAACCAATGATAGAAGCCTTTATTCTCTTCATATTAAAACCTCACAGGATCTCGCTCTCAATGGGTTCTATCAACACAAGGTCTTTCTTATTTGCAATTGACCTGAGCAATGATATGGCATCCCTCAATTCTTTCTTTCCCACTGCATCAAGCTTGAAAGAGGCAGAGGATGATTTGTTTATGCTGGGCATAGAAAGGTGCAGTTCAACTACTTCTGCATATCCTGTTTTATCAATTGTATCGATCGTATCTTCCAGGTCCGTGTGTACTATATGACCGATAAGTACAACTGTCCCTCTTTCGAGATATTTTTCTTCGTTGACCCGGATGACTCCCACACCAAGCTCTTCCAACTTCTTTATAAGGGGAGATATGCTCAAGGACTCGGTCTCGAATACCACTTGTACAGGAATAGTGCCACGAGGAGTTCTTTTCTCATGATGATGTACCACAGAGACAAGGTTACCCTTGAACTCAGATATTGGTTTTAATGCATGCACCAGTTGTCCTGGGGCATCCTGTAATTCTATGTCCATAGAAACTCGCATGGTCGCCTCGTTTTCTTTGAAATGATGATATATAATTGAAAGCATAGGTACTTAACACAATTATATATTTTGGTGATCTTCCTGTTTAAGTACTATAATGTTCCCTCTGCCCTTTTTAAATTTCTCGATGATGCCCCTGTTCTCAAGATCAGAGACCATAAGGCTTACTTTGGCTTCTGAATAACTTAACTTGCTGCGAAGGTCTCTTTGAGTGATCCTTCCCGCATTAGCCTTTATTATGGCAACTACCTGTTGAAGGTCCTGAGGCAGCGATACCCCATCATCAGTTGTATTTTCTGAACCTGAGTATTCAGTTTCATATAAACTGGTTTCCAGATAGGCATTCTGAGAACTTTGTTTCTTTTTCAATACCAAAAATACAATGGCACCTGCAATGAGCAACGAGCCTGCCACTATTAAGAAAATATTGCTTTTAGAGCCATAATTATCCTGAAGTAGAGTATCTTCTTCTATCAGTGCCGGGATCTCAGGAAGGTCACTACCATTAAAATTGCTTTCAGGATA
This sequence comes from Methanomethylovorans sp., assembly GCF_050177135.1. Classification (NCBI taxonomy): domain Archaea; kingdom Methanobacteriati; phylum Methanobacteriota; class Methanomicrobia; order Methanosarcinales; family Methanosarcinaceae; genus Methanomethylovorans; species Methanomethylovorans sp. Next base: position 134 of record NZ_JBFXHJ010000041.1, on the reverse strand, counting down.
AGCTGGCAGAAGCAGCATATCCAGCAGATAGTCTCCCTCATCTGTAATATTGAGCATTTCTTCTCTGTATGAAACAAGTTCACCCTTCTCATAATAACTTGCTTTGAGGATGTAGATACCCATAGGCAGATCAA
>NZ_JBFXHJ010000040.1:0-15733 GCF_050177135.1 Methanomethylovorans sp. | reverse complement strand
TGAATCCTTCCACAAGTTAAAAGGACAGACAGATGGCACTGAGATTGATATCGATATGTTCATAGAAGCCCTCATGCAGAAAAGATGTGGTGCGGATCAGGATGATCGTTTTTATGTGCGGTGGGATAAGAGAGAAAGGGATGTGGCTACGATTTTCCTTGTAGATGTCAGTGCTTCCACCTCCAAAAAACTGGACACTGGCGGGCAGAGCATTATAGATGTGGAAAAAGACTCTTTGATCATAATGAGCCAGGCACTGGAAAGTATTGGAGACAAATATGCTATCTACGCTTTCTCCGGCCATACCCGCAATGATGTGGAGTATTACATAATAAAGGAGTTCAATGAGGATTTTTCCGGTACTGTGGCCAACAGGATCAGCCTGCTGGAACCAGTGGCTAACACTCGACTTGGGCCCGTGATCAGGCATTCCATAGCAAAGTTGGAACAGGTGCAGGCAACTACTAAGATGATAGTGCTCCTTTCAGATGGAGAACCCTATGATACCTGTCATGGAGAAGGAGCATACGAAGGACGCATGGCAGAAGAGGATACAAGGGTAGCCATCCAGGAAGGCAATGCCAGGAACATACATTTCTTCTGTATAACAGTAGATAAAGTTCCGGGAAACTATCTTGATACCATCTTCTCAAATGTTGGTTACACGATAATAGACGATGCGCAGGTGCTTCCTGCAAGGCTTCCGGCATTGTACAAGAAACTTACGACATGAACGTGCATAACTTATCCAAATAATATTGCTCTTTAAATGAATGTCAGGAGCAGGTCAGGTAAAACAATTTGAACACACATCCCTGTTATTGTGTGTTTCATCATCGGATATCTCTTTTTCCATCAGCTGAACCAGGCAAATTACATTGTTGTATGCTTTTGAAGCTTCCTGTAAACTGAAAGTTGCTGCAAAGGTGTGCAATAGTTTAAGAGTATCGAGGAGTTCTGAGGATTCTATGAGAACCATGGAACTATCACCATTAGTATTGTCAATTTGGGATTATCCGTTTCTGCAAGCCTATAGCGATCCACGGAAGCAGGAGGGTGGAACATACCCACCTTTTAATATGGATGTAGGCACCCAGCAAAGATGTCTTCTGAACAGTCCAATGACATTGTAATATATAACAAAGCCTTGCATTAATTCACAATACCCATGATACTTTTCAGCTCACATGAGTATTTTAATACTTTAATGTAATTTTGCAATGGTGCATGAACACCATGCTTAGCAATGAGACCTTTTAAAGATCATAAAAAAGAGAGCAAACATCAGATCAGTTTTTAAACTTAGATGTACTTTAATAATATATAAATTATGCATTCGACTATTAAAAGATACAATCTAAAAGAGGTACCTTATGATCGGTTATCTGGCAGGGACACTTACAACTCTCGCTTTTGCACCTCAGCTTCTGAAAGCTTTGAAGACAAAGTCCACAAAAGACATCTCATTATTGATGCTTTTGTGTTCTACGACAGGTATGACATTATGGTTGTACCATGGGTTGCTGATCAAAGATATGGCTTTGGTATTGGCTAATTCTGTTTCAGTAGCTCTGGCTTCAACTCTGCTCGTGTACAAACTGAAGAGGGATCACTTTGAATTGAACAGGGATACTGCATCGACCAATGATGGTACGATCGGAGTATAGAATAAATTGAAATGAAACATTTAAAAAATGAAGCGACTGTACAAATAATGTACATCACTTCAGCAAAGATCAATAAGTGTATTTAGTATCTCTTTGGTGGTCTGTGCTTCTGGTAGCATTCCCTGCAGTATACAGGTCTGTCACCGGATGGCACGAATGGCACTTCGGTTTCCTGTCCACAGTCAGCGCAGGTTGCTTTATGCATTTCCCTCGGACCGCTTGGCCTGAATCCACCGCTTCCGCCTCTTGAACCGCCACTTCCGCCGGACCTGAATCCACCGCTTCCGCCTCTTGAACCGCCACTTCCGCCGGACCTGAATCCGCCACTTCCGCCTCTTCTATCGTTGTTCATATTTGATATCCTTTGTTGTTTTATTGTATTGGTGTGTCTCAGTATGTTAAACTGAGGATTTGTGTATGAGCGACCGATCTGGCTTTAAATCTCTATTTTGCAAAAACCACAAACTTGCGGATAAGCATACTGTATCTATAACAATACCTTTAAAAAAGGCATTAGGAACAGCTTCAGTTGAGACCGAATAATTCACCTTGATCAATGCAACCCATTCTCTGCATTCAGTCAATTAACCTAAAAGAAGCAAACAGAAACGGTATTATCCTTTTCTTTACTCGCCAACTAAGCTAACTGCAATTGTCATACTGGTATTTTTAATATATATACTTGTTGCTTTTCCGAAAAAAAACAACTTCAGTATGCATAAAGGCTTACTCATCTGTTTGATCATCTATTATTTGCAGTTCCCGCTCTTCACCTTCGGCATTAAAACATGTCCAGCTTTGAAGGTCGTAGGGGTATCCTACTATTATGTGGTAATTCCCTGTCTTCCCGAACATCTGCAGATCTGCACTGGATGGCTTGATGATCCCTCCGGGGTGGCTATGCACGGAACCTACAGTAGAAATATTGGGCATCATGTACAGTCGCAGCAAAGCACTGCTTTCTCCAGCTTCTGTTCCCGGCAAGATCAGCACTTCGGTTATAATGCCATCTTCTGCCTGAAGCAAGCCCGCGAACTCATTCGGATAAGATGACCTGCTGACCTCTAAAATAAATATAAGGGTATCTCTGGAAATACCTTTTATTTTCTTCATGGAACAAAGATGAATAACTAAATGTATATAGGTATTTAGGGCAAATATCACGCGTTCAGTACGGCAACCATGGATCCCAGAAAGCTCCAGTCATAAAGTCCTACAAGTATATTGTTTGCTGTAAGAACAATGCCAAGTATGGCTACTGAAGATTTTAGTCCTTCTTTTAGGTATGGTGCTATCTCGTGCCTGCAATTGTTCAGTACGTAGAAATTGACCACCAGCAAGGCCACAAATAATAATTTAAGCAGCAACAAGCCATAGATCCCGCTGCCTGAGATAAAGGGACTAAGAAGTATGTTGCCTTCCTGTCCGTTAGGAAGAGCATATACCGTGCTCAGCCAATCACCTATTACATAGAACAGAATAATTATACGTATTTCCCAGAGAATACTTCTAAGGGAAGAGTTAGTGTGTTCCGTTTTATACCACCTGGTTAAACCTAAGAGAATCTTAAATAAATACTTATCTATATTTTGTTGAATAATATAGAAAAAAAAAGATATTAGGAGGAGGTATTAAAAAAGAAAAAAAGGATAGGAGGAGAATAATATGTAAGTTTGTATGTTATCACAGGAGAGTCAGATCACCCCGTGATAATTGAACAATGAGTAGTATGCAAGCGTTGCTATGGCCATTGTTATCAGCACTATGACGAGCTGCGTCATTTCTGTTTCGTGTCCGTACTTTTCTATCATGGTTGATCATGACAATAAAGTAACTAATCATATATAAGGTTATCTGGAAAATATCATGATTAATAATTTTCATTATTTTTTATGCTGTTTTATTCAGCTGTTCATTTATTGATAGGCCATAGCAGACAAGATCCCTGATCCATAATCGGCAGATTTTTAGTCCTTCTGCAGCATTTAGTTATAGCTTGAATATGAAGGAGTGTTCACAGTGCAGGAAAAGATTACACCACTAATGGAACTATTGTCCAAGGACAGGTTTGCAGCTCATTGTAATATGGAATTGCTTGAGGTAAGGCCCGGATACGCAAAAGCTCACATGCTGATAGCAGATGAGCATCTTAATGCCTTCGGCACTGTACACGGAGGAGCGATCTTCACCCTTGCAGATCTGGTATTCGGCAGTGCCTCGAATGCTCATGGCAGAGTTGCAGTGGCAATAAATTGTTCCATAGCATTCGTGAAAGCGGCAAGAAAAGGATATTTGACCGCAGAGGCCAGGGAAGTATCGCTCGGCCACAAATTGGCGACCTATGTAATTACCATAACAGATGAGGAGAACGAGATGATCGCAACCTTCCAGGGTACGGTATACAGGAAAAATGAAACAATAGAAGGGCTGATAGCTTAAGGTCAATAACAGACAAAAAAAGTGGTCCTGTCATACTATATGTCTATGGAACCCTTTCAATTGTCCTCATATCAATTCCCTGGGTTGCTTTTGATCAGGTAGTACCGGAAGAGGCATGGTGTTTATAAGTATGGGGCTGTCTACTTCCTTTGCGCGTTCAAGTAACAGCTCCTTACCTTTTTGTGTCACTGCGAACAGGGGCACTGCCGTGCCCACCTGTGCAACTGGTTTTATGAGTGTCCGCAGGTTCCTGGAGGCACACGCTGTTACAATATCAGTGTATTTCAGCAGCTCAGCAGCATTTTCTTTTGTGAGGGCCGTTGTATGAGCAGCTATTATAAAAACATCCAGATCCTGTGCACTCTCAAGGTCCCTTATCCTTGAAGCTGTCAGAGCATCTATTACAGAAACGGCTATCTTCCTGTGGCCCATTTGTGCGGCTCTTTCCACACCTTTGACCGGATCGATGCTTGCATGCTGCGGATCAAGAACAGTACCATTCCTTTGTTCAATGCCTGCGATGACCTCAGCGATCGGTTCAGTCTCCACGAGACCCGATATCCGCGCTCCCATTCCCTGTACAAGTCTCGGATTGGCAGTAATGACGGTGCCTGCCCCATCACATACAGTTACCGTGGCATCCAGCAGACCTCTGTTAAGACCTGTCATCATCACTTCAGAAGCACCGAAACCCACGAACACATCCATCTCGAGTTTTCGTTGTGGAGTGAACAAGCCGAAATCCCGGATGCGGAACTCCATGTTCTTCCGAACTTCCTCTGAGTTGATCTCTTTGATACCTCTGGCCTTTTCAAAGAGAGGGCACCATTCGATCTGTGGTTCACCTACTTCTATGACCTTGCCATCTTTTACAACTACCCTTGCCATTCCAAGGATTTCCATAACATGTACCATTTTTATATCACCTTATTTGCAGTTCTTGCTGAACTATTAAACGAAGAAGATCAAAGAGCATTCCGCCTGTCAATGACCTTCTTGGACTTCCCCTCACTACGGGGTATGGAGCCTTTCTCAGCCAATTCCACATTAGTACGTATGTTCAGAACGCTTTGCAGTTCATTTTCCACATGTTTTTGCAGCGCAGCCAGATCACGCAGCTCACCTGTAAAAGCGTTATCGGTGATCTCCACTTTCACGGTGATCTCATCAAGCATTTTCTTATTCCTGTCCAGTATTACCTGGAAATGTTCCGTGATCTCAGGGATCTTCACTATGACGTCTTCTATCTGTGACGGGAATACATTTATTCCCCTGACTATGAGCATGTCATCAGCTCGGCCTAATAATCTTGAGATACGCACAGAAGTGCGACCACATGCACACTCGCTTTCCAGTAGACGCGTGATATCACCTGTCCTGTATCTTATGATAGGAAGCGCCTCTTTGGTAAGAGATGTTAGCACGAGTTCGCCTTTTTCTCCTTCTGCTACCTGTTCGCCATCCTGGTCAAGTACCTCTGCAAAGAAATGATCGCTCCAGAGGTGCAGACCATCCTGCTCCTGACACTCAAAGGCCACGCCCGGGCCCATGAGCTCAGAAAGTCCATAGGAGTCATATGCCTTGATGTTGAGTATGTTCTCAAGCTGTTTCCGGGTGTTCGATGACCATGGTTCCGCACCGAAACATCCTACACGCAGGGACAATTTGTCAACTATGTCCATCTCCCTTGCGGTCTCAGCAAGATAAAGAGCATAAGAAGGCGTGCAGTGCAGTGCTGTTACTCCAAAATCCATCATCATCTCAAGCTGACGTACAGTGCTGCCGGTACCGCTGGGAACTGTCATAGCACCTATCTTTTCAGCTCCGTAGTGGAACCCAAGCCCGCCTGTAAAAAGGCCATAGTTCACTGCATTCTGGAATACATCATCCTTGCCAAGACCTACCATGGTCAGATTGCGTGCCAGGAGATCTGACCACGCTTCCAGATCGTTCCTGGTGTATCCTACGACAGTTGGTTTACCGCTTGTACCTGAAGACGCATGGATACGCACTATATCTTTTTTAGGCACGGCAAAAAGACCGAAAGGATAGTTATCCCGCAAATCGGTCTTACGGGTAAAAGGAAGGCGCCTCAGATCATCCAGAGATCGGATATCTTCAGGCTTGATACCTGCCTCTCTGAACCTGCGGGCATAGAAAGGAACATTATTATAAGTTGCAGCCACTGTTTTTTTTAACCTAGTGAGCTGTAATTCCTTGAGTTCTTCATGACCCATGGTCTCATATTTTGGCTGCCAGTATTTCATGTGAGTATCTCCTGAATGTTCATTCCTCATGGTTTTTCCTATTTATATCGTTTACTATATTTCCATTTGACGTGATCCGAAAAATAACAAGCGGTAACCTTATCTTTGTTGAAATGAGGGATGTTTAAGCATTCTCTACCGGACTATGTACACACTACTTCAGAGTATGTACAGATTTTCGTTTTTTATGCCATAATACTTACATGCGTGTGCACAGTATTACTATAATAAAAAAGGAATAGAAAAACGAAATATAAAAACGGGATAATATGTATCACTATGAAAAACGGTTACTTAGGTCCATCTTTCTTTTTTTCACAGTATTGTCCATAGGTTTCATTTCTCCGGTCTCCGGTGGCTGGAACCAGACAATTACGGATATAGATGTTACATATGAGGTTTCATCTGACGGAAAGAACGTGCATGTGCTCAGACAGGTCACGTTTGAGAACAAGGACGAAGATACCAGGTTCTGGAGGGGATATTATTCAAGCTTCAACTATTACTTCCCGCAAAATGCAAAGAACATCTATGCCTACGAGAAAGAAAGCGGCAATGGTCTTAGCTGGGATCTGATGCCTGGGGGATACTACACTTTCAACCTGAATAAAAAAATATGGTATGGTGATTCTTATGTATTTTACATTGAATATGATCTTCCACGCAACAGTAACACTGCAGTGTTCAGCATAATGGAATCCGGTAATAGGACGAAGGTTGTATTACGGACACCTCAATCCTATGAAACTGATATTGAAAGAAAGGATTATCATATGCTTGAACAGGGAGAATTCACTGAATTTGTTTTCCCCCGAGGAGCTACCTGGAAAAACCCCTGCCAGGTAACATGTGTGAATCATACGGATATGCAGGAGATAAAGAGTGTTGTCCGCCTCAGTGAAAAAGATGTGGGAATAACTGTCAGGTTCTGGGAAGGAGAAGATGCCTGGGGAAAGCATATTCTACATACAACAATGCAAAGTCTTGAGTTGCTCGAAAATATCACCGGGTTTCCATACCCTCCTCAATATAACATCACTATAGTCCAGGCAAGCGTTGAAGACACTCAAGGTTATGGGGGCTTTAACCAGGGAAGTAAAGGTATATATCTTCTTCATACTTCCAGCGATGCCATACTGATCCACGAACTCGCTCACTATTGGACACGTGACTGTCATTTTTCACACATCTGGATGGACGAAGGACATGCGGACCTATATACATATCTTGTCCTGGAACAAACTAATCCGGAGATAGCTATAAAAAGAAAAGACAAGTCTTTAGAAACTTACCAAAAGCTGGAAAGAAAATATGATATATCACTTTCTACGTGGGATACTGCAGATAATTTCGATTCGACCAACGGAGAGGAGATCCAGTTCGGTTACAGTAAAGCTTTCACTGCGATCTATTTGGTATACGAGGACCTCGGATCAGATACGATGCAGACTGGTTGGCAATGTTTAAGTGAACTTGGCCGAACGGTCGATGAACAATGCTTCATCCAGGTTATGGAAGAAACATCGGGTAAAGATATCGGATATATTGAAGAATACCTGTAATGGAAGTGGAAATTTAAAGGATGGATCCTGACAAAGTGATATGGTTCAAGAGGTTCACGATCTTTCGATCATTATCCATAAGATTGTTTTTTGTCTTACTTTGGCTTTAAGTAATAGTACATCATTTCTTTTTAGATTGAGGTACGATCATGGATAATGACAGGGAAATGGAACAAAATAATAAGCTTATAACCGAATGGGAAAGAAAGCAGCTTCTTGCAGCATTGCACACACGTCTTTTCTGGGTGGGAGAAAAAATACCTTATTTTGTTGAAATGGATGGAAAAAAATGTAAGCTGCATGACAGGGTATGGGAGCTGATCAACAAGGACATCTTATCCGAAGATGACAAGCAGGAAATTGAAACATGTATTGCATTACTAAAAGATAAGGAAAGAATAGACGAAGTTGAGCTGGAAACTAAAGAAATGACCCTTGAAGAAGCAAAAAAGCTGTCTGATGAAACCGCAGGGTTGTTACGCGCCATAATGGACCTGAGGGAAATCGAGGAAGGTATCTCTAAAGAAAAGGAGAACGAATTCCACGAGATATTTTCAGCCCAACGCACTGAAGAGATACGCAGATGGTTGAATTTCTTAAAAGATGCCGGCAAAATATAATTTTTAAAATGATAACTTTATATCAGAATCCTTTTCCTGCAATATATTCACAGTAGCCATAACTGATCGGGCCAGATTTTGTAGTCTCACAGGGAAAGTCTGCACATTCAAAACATAGTCGGACATCTTTGCTGAAAGCACAACTGGCGATCTTACAAAACTCATTTTGTCTTGGAGTGCAGCCAGATTTCCCATTAGGACACTGGCCGGAAGTCATTCTGGGGCATTTCTCGCAAGCAATACCGCACACGCCTATCTTCATATGGTATGATCTCCTATGGTTTATATAATAGCACTTCATCGTCTTATTTTAAAATGTTGTATGTAAGTATAAATTCTGTATTTCGTTCGCTTAGATGCTGTCAGCGTGAGCTGAAAAAGTTTAAGTTTTTTCCAGCAGGCTCCGAAATAGAGGCAGATCTTAAAGAGTAACGTTATGGACCCTTGTGGAAATTATGGATACGGTACAAAGCATTGCATGCGTTCTTATCATAAACTTCCCCTGGTTTTTCCAGATGGCCACAGCCACAGCTTCGTCCAAGGAAGGTCGCTACCCGATGTCTGAGTTGATGCAGTTCGTCTTCCGACATATTTTTTAACATATCGCTATGTTCTGTTTTAATGTGGGTCCACATGGCTGTTTCAACTTCATCCAGGTCATAGCCATGCGCCATGAAATTACAATTACTTATCCCTACATCATTGCATTTTACAATTCTCATTTTCATAGAAAGTGCCCCATCATACTAGGATAAAAAGTAATCCAAGTGATAGGATATAAAAGCAGTCATTTTGAACTAATACTATGGTGACTCTTTGGTGAGGCATTTTAATAGATAATAAGAGTCACAGAGCTATATTTAAAAGGTGCGAAAAGTATTTATACAACATAGTTGCATTCTATCACCTGAGAGAAAAGAAATATATAGATAATGAGGGATATGAAAAGACTTGGAACAGTGCTTCACGCTTTGGGGAATGCAACCTTGGTCATTCTAGGGGATGATAAGGGGCCCAAAGGGGACAAGCCTCGTATGAATTCTTTTGTGATGGACAAAACTGTCAAGAGGATTGGCAAGGTCACCAGCTATTTTGGTCCGGTGGAAAATCCATATTATATTGTGAAACTTGACAGCCGGGGTAATACTCTGGAAGCTCGGCGTTATTTGAATGAACGTCTATATGTTCAATGACTGAAACATATAAAAATCTAATGTCAGGCTTTTGTCTATAGTCACATAATCACATTCAAGTTCGTCTGTAGTATCTTCAAGGTGAATAAAATGGTCGAAGTCGAAAGGGTACGGTATTCAGACACTTCTGAAAGGGAAAAAATACGTGCTATGATAAAAGCACGTAAAGAGAAAGAACAGAACGCTGAAGTTGAGAATGCAAAGGTCCAGTGTCCGGAATGTGGCAGTCGCAATCTTGTACAGGACTATGAAAGAGCTGAGCTTGTGTGTTCTGAGTGTGGTCTGGTAGTGGATGCTGAATTCGTGGACGAAGGACCTGAGTGGCGTGCTTTCGATCACGATCAGAGGATGAAACGTTCCCGTGTGGGTGCACCCATGACATACACGATACATGACAAGGGTCTGTCCACAATGATCGACTGGAGAAACCGTGACTCTTACGGAAAATCCATCTCCTCCAAGAACAGGGCACAGCTTTACAGGTTAAGGAAGTGGCAGCGCAGAATACGTGTAAGCAACGCCACAGAAAGGAACCTGGCCTTTGCGTTATCAGAACTTGACAGGATGGCATCAGCTCTTGGTCTTCCCAGAACGGTGCGTGAAACAGCTGCTGTCGTGTACAGAAAAGCAGTTGACAAGAACCTTATCCGTGGAAGAAGTATTGAAGGTGTGGCTGCAGCAGCATTATATGCAGCGTGTCGCCAGTGCAGCGTGCCAAGGACGCTGGACGAGATCGGAGAGGTTTCAAGGGTAAGCAGGAAAGAAATCGGAAGGACCTACAGGTTCATTTCCAGGGAATTGTCCCTGAAATTAATGCCTACTTCACCCATAGACTATGTACCAAGGTTCTGTTCAGGCCTTAACCTCAAAGGTGAGGTGCAGTCCAAGGGAGTGGAGATCCTGCGCCAGGCTTCCGAGAAAGAGCTTACCAGTGGCCGAGGGCCAACAGGAGTGGCTGCAGCTGCTATCTATATTGCATCTATCCTCTGCGGTGAGAGAAGGACCCAGAGGGAAGTAGCAGATGTGGCAGGCGTGACAGAGGTCACTATCCGCAACAGGTATAAAGAACTGGCCGAAGAGCTGGACATAGAGATCATCCTTTGATACCATAATGCCTGTGGAAAGGTTTTTACCTTTCTTTTCCTTTTTTGTGCTCACAGCATATAGGCACAGTGGAAAATGTTCGAACTTATAGAGATGCTTACCATAGGTTTTGCGGTCGGTATGTCCGGTGCGCTTGTACCGGGACCGATGTTATTCGCCACGATAGATAGTTCCATGAAGACGGGCTGGACGTCAGGACCGAAGGTGGTACTGGGCCATGCACTGCTGGAGCTTATCATTTGCATTCTGATCGTTATTGGCATGCCCTCCCTTTTAGGCGAGAGGGAAATATCTGCAGTATCGCTTATCGGCGGTGCGGTGCTGATCCTTTTTGGAATATTGACCATAAAGGATGCCCGAAGCGCAGCGTCATCGATAGGTGGGGATATTAATTACATTTCTGCAAATCCTGTGGTTGCAGGCATCATAACATCTGTATCGAATCCTTATTTCTGGATCTGGTGGCTTGCAGCAGGCAGTGCGCTTGTGCTCCATGGTCTTGAGATAAGCCTGTTAGCGGCTGCATTATTTGTATTTGGCCACTGGATGGCGGACCTGAGCTGGTTCAGTATAGTATCAGTATCTTTCAGCAAAAGCAAGCGACTATTGTCTTCAAGGGCGTATGAGAGTGTCCTTCTCTCATGCGGAATATTTCTTATTTTCTTCGGCTCATGGTTTGCCATAGGGGTGCTGTTATGAAGAAGCAATGTATCCAGGTGAATAAGAAAAAAGGTGAGCAGATCCGGAAAGTCCTGATGGAAAAAGGATCACTGGATACAACAGTACGCATCACCTCGGATGAGCAATACATATACATTCCGCTTATCTCTGATGCGGATCTCACGGAGCTGCTGTTTGAAGATGCACTGGTCACTGAACATGAGTTCATGCTGCATGAAAAGCCAGCCACTCTGGAACATATGCTGGGCTACATGCCCAGATATGAGGTTATCGGCAGCATAGCCCTGCTGGAATCCGGGGAAACGGACCTGGAGAGGGCAGCAGATGCATTGCTGCAGGTCAATCCGCATATCAAAACCGTGCTGGCGGCATTATCACCTGTGGAGGGAGAATTCCGCACCCGCAGGTTCACATTCATTAATGGAGAAAATACGACACAGACGGTCCATAGAGAATATGGCTGCAGGTATGCAATTGACATGGAGAAAGCGTATTTCACTCCCCGGCTTGCCACGGAACGTTCCAGGATACTGGAACAGGTAAAAGATGGTGAAGTGATCGCAGACATGTTCGCAGGTGTAGGGCCTTTCAGCATTCTTATCGCAAAGAACCGGCCTTCATGCCGCGTGATAGCCATTGACAAGAATCCGGAAGCTGTTAAGTTCCTCAGGCACAACATCGCTCTTAATGCGGTCAGCAATGTGGAAGCTATTGAAGGAGATGCCAGGGGGGAGGTCCGGAAATATGCCGGGATAGCTGACCATATAGTTATGAACCTGCCCCATACTGCCCAGGAATTCCTAGACGCGGCCATGGTTGTTGCAAAGCCCGGAACTGTGATCCATTACTACGACATCACCCCCGAATCCGACCTGTATTCCACTTCCCTTTCCCACATCGAAACCGCCGCATCCAGGGCCGGTTTTGGTATTGAGCCCATTGCCACTCGCATTGTGCGCTCTTATTCTCCACATCAATTCAACGTCTGCATCGAAGTGAGAATTATGGGCTGAGTGGGATAATTATTTTCGATACCTCACTTTTCATTGAACTTACCTTCAAAGATCAATGCATTGAGTTTCATTCTATCAGAGGGGAATTCCCTTATCCTGTCCTTTTCCTCCAGATCATCGATCTTACCAGGCATTCCTATTGCTACCATGATATTTACATAGTATTCTTTAGGGACATCTAATACTTTAGCGGCCTTATTCTCATCAAAACCCGAAAATGGGTGAACAATCAACCCAAGATTAGTTGCCTGCAATTGCAAATTCTCAAAGGCTGACCCAGCTGAGAATGAATGTGTCCTGTTTTCTGCATCATATTTTGTAAATCTGATCTTAGAAATGATCACCATAAGAACTGCAGCATTCCTGCACCATCTTTTGTTCCCTTCTGCAACCAGATCAAAGAACTCATCCCAGTATTTTGTTCCTTTTTTTGCATAGATGAATCTCCATGGCTGCTCATTGCTTGCACTTGGAGCCCATCTTGCAGCCTCGAATAAACGCATAAGGTCCTTGTCTGGAACAGACTGTCCTGACATTGCTCTTGGAGACCATCTCCTGACAAATAACTCATCAATTTTAAATTCTGGTTTCCTGTATTGATGTACATCTATTTCCGTCGAAATTGTCATTTGATCCACCTATATTCAGAAAAGTAATTCTCACGATTTTTGAATCGTACTCTGATATGTGAACCATGGCATATAGCTTGTTTGAGGGGTTACACAGCAACAGGGGCATGAGGTTCCTTAACAGGATACACGTTCCTTTTCCAGGTACCGGGATTGCTATCATTATCAATGTCTTGAGTATCTGCACCTTATGGCATTATTCTTATATGCTCTTCTGTTCAAGGAGAAGGCTCAAATGAAACTGGTTTTATATGAATGACCACATCCTGGATCCCATCGAACTGCTGCTTTAGTCTATCCTCAACTTGATGGGCGATTGCATGTGATTCCACAATGGATATGTCATCATCTACCCCAATTCTCATGTCTAAAAATATATTACCGGGCACCCCTCTAGTTCGTATCATGGAACATTCCAGCACTCCTTCCACAGAATATGCTACCTCGCATACGTCATCCGGATCAAGTTGTGAATGGTCTAATAGAACAGAAATGTTTTTCGAGATAATAGAATAACCCACATGTATGATCAGTCCTGCGATCACAAGGGCTATCAAAGGGTCTATTATCGGAAATCCTGCTTTGATGGCAATGAGTCCAATAATAACAGAGAGAGAAACATAGATATCACTTTTGGTGTGTATGGAGTCGGCAACAAGTATCTCACTTTGTAGTTTCGTTCCACTTCGATATTCATAGGTCGTAATAAAGTAGTTTACTACCATTGTACCTACCATTATCGCAAAACTTATCGAGGTCACTTCAGGCACATCACCGTTGCCGAACCTGGAAAAAGAAGAACTTACTATCTTAAAAGCCACGGAGATGAGTAAAACTGCAATGAAAACTGATGCCAGGGTTTCGAATTTGCGATGGCCATATGGATGTTCTGCATCCGGAGGCTTGGAAGCAGCCTGGATAACAACCAGACCAACTATGTTGGAAATACCATCAAACAAAGAATGATAACCATCGGATTGCATGCTAAGCGTATTTGTCAATAGGCCATAGCTAATTTTAGCAAAGGAAACTGCCAGATTGAGGAACAGGATCAGGATCATTATATTTCTGATCTTTCTGTAGCGTGCATCCATTTGTACCTTTTAAGCTTTTGATATGGTATTATATAAGATAGTATGATTTTTATCCCGAACAATTGCTGTCTTGACTACATTTTTTCTGTATGGCTACTTTACAACTTTTTATGAAGGACATGTTGGTTTGAAACAAATAGCTCTGTAGAATTGTCACTTAATGATACAACAGGTTCATAGTAAAATATTCATTTTTTATTTCTTATTAATATAAACAATGTGAAGTGCGATCGTTCCAAATATGACGGTCAAAAACACAGGAAGGAAATACTGACTCAGCATTTCGGCCTTTGATGTTTGGAGTGTTATGTAAGCGAATACAGATACAAGCTCAAGTTTGAGTATTGTGATCATGTTGCGTGTATAGTGATAGGCACGTACTCTGTTCTCTTCGGTGATCTTTACAGGCATGTTCCACATAGATGGATAAAAATATGCAACTGTCAATAACAGATAGAGGAACAGGCAGACAAGAACAGGGAAAAATATCATGTTCTTGTTGCTCCAGCTGTCTATCTGGCCCTGAAAGTTGAAATGTGATGGTATTTGCTCAGGGATCATATTCCAATTGGTTATCACATAACCAAATAAGGATAATAGGATAACAAGTGTTAATGCCTCGATCATTAGTTGCGTCTTTGTGTATTTTTGCTTCATGCCATCTATCCTTTAACAGATCCTGCAATAATAATTGACTCTTGGTTCATTAAGAGCAATGGTCAGAGATGGGTGCAGCCATCAAAAGATAATTCAATGGCCCAATTATCTGAAGATGAGGTCAGATGGTTTATATGGGAAGAGTAAAATGCATCGAACTACAATTACAGGCTGAGCGAAATAATTAAATTCTTATGCAATCTTTAGAGAATCAATTGCCTCTGTGGCTTAGCGGTATAGCGGCTGATTCGTAATCAGCAGGTCGAGGGTTCAAATCCCTCCGGGGGCTTTAGATATGGCTATGATTTTATAGCTAAAAGCTTTTGCGGTCAAAACCATAATCCCCTTTTGGAGTGGTAGCTAAAAAGGTGGTATTTGATGGCATTTAACGCTGCAAGATTTACGTTAGGGTTCGCAGGGTATTGGTTATCCTTCATGATGGCATTTGATTCACTTGGAACTGAGCAAGAGCCGTCGCTATACACATTATTTATCAAAGGATCAATATTTGCCCTGATATTTATGGGCACTCATTATTTGGTTACACATAAGTAACTGTCTACGTAGAAGCTCTAGGTTGAGAGATTTTTAATTTTTAATAGAAAGGTATGGGCCGAATGGAATTATAATTTTAAAAAATCAATAATCAGTATCAGATGACATTATGCATATATCTTATTTGGGCCCACCCTTTTAAACAAAGGAAGTATATGCCTTCTTTTTTAAAACAGGGGTAGTAGAAGCCTTATTTCAGCGGAGATGGTTATCGAGTGATATTACCTGGTGTACCTTTAGATAACTTCCGTG
>NZ_JBFXHJ010000039.1:0-15828 GCF_050177135.1 Methanomethylovorans sp. | reverse complement strand
AGCAAGGTCTGCAAGGGTCTTTGTTGTCGTGGATGGGTCCACATTGAGTTCGGATGATATGTCAGTCGTACGCACAGTTTCTTCTTTTTTAAGAAGGAACTTAAGGTAATCGACTTTTCGAGGGGACACTTCCAGTCCGGTAAATGATTCCATGTATTCCTGTAGCAAATAAGGCTTATTTAAGTTTTTTGATTTTGCATCAAATTACAAGTCAATATTTGGATTATTATCCAAATATCTGCCACAGACATAAAGCACTTTAAGACCACAAAAATTTATGAGTCATTTATTTGTAGATAACAGAATAACAAATAATGCAAAATGGGAGTGAATTAAATGATAATACAGCAGTTATTTACCAAAAAGATAGCACACAGCTCATATTTTCTGGGTGGGAACAAGGAATGCGCCACAATCGACCCACGTCGTGATGCTGACATATATATAGAAGTGGCAAGAGAGATGGGAACCAGGATCACATACATACTTGAAACTCACCTGCATGCGGATTTCATATCCGGGCACATAGATCTGGCAGAGAGGACCGGAGCCACTATATACGGGCCCCGGTCTGCAGACTTCGATTTTGATTATGTGCCTCTTTCAGAAGGGGATTCTTTTGAGATAGAAGATATGACCATAAAGGTGCTCGAAACTCCAGGACACACTCCTGAACACATTTCCTATGTGGTGACAGACAGGTCACGGGGGGAAGACCCGGTAGCATTGTTCTGCGGAGATACCCTCTTTGTGGGAGATGTGGGTCGCCCCGACCTATTTCCTGGAAGAGCGGAGGAGCTTGCATCCAGACTATATGACAGCCTCCATGAGAAAATAATGAAATTACCCGACACCTGTGAAGTATATCCTGCTCATGGAGCAGGTTCTCTGTGTGGCAGGGCAATGGCTGCAAAGAGAACAAGCACTATAGGATACGAAAAGAAATTCAACTATGCACTGAAAATAAGTGATCGCAGGGGATTCATAGACTCTCTTACACATGGTATGCCCGATGCACCTGATCATTTCCACAGGTGCACGGATATCAATAGACAGGGCCCTGTAAAGGTTAGCGATCTACCCTCTCTGGAAGAGCTTGAGCCCCTCGTGTTTTCCTCTCTGACAGCCGATAACAATGTTCTGGTGCTGGATGTACGCAACTTTGAAGCGTTTGGGGGACAACATGTTCCTGGAGCGTACAGCATTGATATTGACGGTAATTTCCCAACCTTTGCGGGCTGGTTGCTTCCTCCGGATAAAGACATACTCCTGGTCTGCGAAGGATATGGACAGGCTGTTGAGGTTTCCAGGCAGTTGCACAGGGTGGGACTTGACAGAGTTTATGGGTATTTAGCCGGTGGTATGTACGCATGGGTCACTGCCGGCTATCCCACAGCACATGTACAGCAGTTATCTTCTCATGAATTGAACAAGCGAGTTATACAAGGAGGTACTACGATCCTTGTGGATGTCAGGGCATCAAGTGAATACGAAAATTTCCATATTCAGAATGCTATCAATATTCCTGTAGCTGAGCTGAGAGAGGGATATAAGGAACTTGATCCTGCAGACGAAACTGTCCTGATATGCGGAAGTGGACAGCGATCCAGCATGGGTGCCAGTATTCTGAAGCAAAAGGGTTTTGATAAGATATTTAATGTAGCTGGTGGAATGAGGGGTTATGCAGCGGCTGGATTTGGTCCGGAATGCCCGCTCTGTACTTTGCCATGGGCATCTTTTGCCAGACGACCAGATACAACATTGACAGATAAATACCATGGTGCACAATAATTTCTTTTTATTGTATAATTTATAGTAGAAAGTGGTTTAACCATGAATTGTGCCCTAAAAATAGAGATAGTTTTATTTACAGATAAGTAAGTATCAATAATGACAATTCACTATGGGTGGTCGCATGCTAAAAAGAAAAATAACTTACATGATCATTTCGTTGACCCTAATGTTCTCTCTCTCCCTTACCGTACTTGCAGCAGATGAGAGAACCCCGGGAATTGACAGCCGTGCCTATGCTAACAATGTTGTGGAAAAGGATTTAGGAGGAACGGCCAATATCAACAACCTTGATAGTTATATTATAGGCGTCGTAGATATGAATAAAATAGAGCCTATGTCATTGGGCGGGGGATACGTAATAGTAGATATGGGTGCAAATGAGTTGATCCTTGATGAGGAAGGAGATGATCTGAGAATATACGAAAAGGACCAGATATTCTACGGCAAGGATACTCCCGAAACATATGAGGTTTTTGTCAGTCAGGACCTGCAGACTTGGGAGTCCCTGGGAGAAGGGACAGGAACAGACGAATTCGACCTTGCTGACTCTGACCTCAACTGGGCCAGATACGTGAAGATAGAAGATAGGGAAACAAGCACATCAGGAAGAGAGCCCGGATCAGATATAGATGCTGTTGAAGCCCTTCATTTCGGAGAAGAACCTAAGAGTGCTGTATCAGTGCCTTCAACGCCTGGATTTGCATTGGTTGCATCTGTCCTTGCATTCGTTGCACTTCTGTTCATAGAAAAGAAGAGATAAGGAAAAAATATCCTTCTCTTCATTTTGTTTTCATTGCAGGCCTTTATGGGCCGTAAGAGAACCTGTTTTGACAGAGGATCGTTTTTATAAGATCAACGAAATCGATCATGCTGTCGACTGAAGAAACCAGAAGTATCAAAATAAGAAGCGCAATAAGGATCTCTACATAATCCAGAGTTGCATTTGCCAGTGGGTGAGATCCACCAGCCGTTCTGTTAAGGATGCTGGACATATCTATCCCAACCTACATTTAACCTTATGTCGCTTCTCCCATAAAAGAGCTTTGACAATTATAATGAATTTTAATTATATTGCCAACAAACATCACAACAAAAACCATTCAAATGCAGGCAGCCAATTAGTCCGCAAATGTGGCCCTTACACTTAATTAAAGGCCTATCAAATATATCTGGGATCAAAAATTTGTTTCATTTTTCATTAATGTAACACATGCCATTATCTTGCTCCACATGTCCCTAACTGCTCCGGAAAAAATACCATCTTCATATTCTATAACTGTTTGACTTTCAAGCATTGCTTTAATGGGGATGTCACTCAGAGGGAGCTTGCCTACTACATCAATGCCTTTAATTTTACAGAATTCTTCTATATCTGCTGTTTTTTCTTCATTGATGTTGCATTTGTTGATACAAACAACTGCTTTTATTCCAAAATGAGCAGTGACCTCAAGTACTCTCTCAAGGTCATGTATCCCTGATACACTTGGTTCCGTAACTATGAATACAAGGTCCACCCCAGATATGGACGCAATTACAGAGCATCCGGTTCCGGGAGGTCCGTCTATGATAATAAGATCAATGTCATTCTCTGCAGCCATTTCACTGGAGGTCTTTCTAACCATCGAGACCAGTTTTCCGCCGGTCTCTTCTCCTATTCCTAACCTCGCATGGACTAAAGGACCATATCTTGTTACAGACCTGAATATTTCTCCAGCTTTATGTTCCTTCATTGTTATGGCATTTTCAGGACAGATCAGCGAGCATACACCACATCCTTCGCAGATATGTGCATCGATCACGAATTCTTTTGAGATAGCACCGAACCTGCATCTTTCCACACATGTACCACAAGCAGAACATTTGTCCTCGTTGATGAAAGCTACCTCCATGCCATAGAAATCCAGTTTGCTTGTCGATCCTGGATCCAGTATCAGATGAATATCCGCTGCATCCACGTCACAATCTGCTATCAGGACTTTGTTCGCGAGGGAAG
Source organism: Methanomethylovorans sp. (assembly GCF_050177135.1). Lineage (NCBI taxonomy): Archaea > Methanobacteriati > Methanobacteriota > Methanomicrobia > Methanosarcinales > Methanosarcinaceae > Methanomethylovorans > Methanomethylovorans sp. The sequence goes on along the minus strand of NZ_JBFXHJ010000039.1, from coordinate 12,041 downwards.
AAAAAGCCGCTGTAAGGGTGGTCTTGCCGGTACCGCCTTTGCCACTGATAACAGTGATCTGTTTTGGCATTTCAACACCTGCCTGCCAGCTCTTGGATTTGCCTGAACATATCAAGGAAACTTTCTTTCCAGTGTGGCATTTGCAGCACGAAAGGAATGCCCTGGGAGTACAGTTCAGCTATTTTCATTTCATTTGGTATCTTCATAAGTACCGGAATGTTATTCTCAGAACAATATCTGTCCACTCTTTCATCACCCATGTCACATCTGTTGACCACTACTCCATAGGGGATACGTAGTTCTTTTACCAGTTCGACGGCAAGTGACAGGTCATATAGTCCAAAAGGAGTGGGCTCAGTGACAAGCACACAGTAATCTGCCCCGGTTATGGCAGAAATGACCGGGCATGCAGTACCTGGCGGAGAGTCTATGATCACGGTCCTTGTATCATCAATATGTGTTTTAAGTGCATGGATCATAGGGGAAGCCATAGGTTCGCCGATATTCAATAGGCCCTGGTACAGTTCTGTGCCGCAATTTTTTGAAACGGACCTTTCAATGGTCCCGATTGATCTGCCTTCTTCATGAATGGCACCCTGTGGGCATACAATGGAACAGGCTCCACAACCATGACATAATTTGGGAAATAACATGAGACTTTTGGGCAGTTTAACAAGTGCGTTGAAACAGCAGACATCCACACAGTTCATACAGAGGTCACACTTATCTTTTGAAATGAAAGGGACATGAATCTCCACATCTCTCACTTTTTCAAGTTCGTGGTTCAGGAACAGATTGCAGTTCGGCTCTTCTACATCACAGTCAAGGAGCTGGACATTTCCAAGGGATAATGCAAGGTTAAGGGACACTGTGGTCTTACCAGTACCTCCTTTTCCACTTGCTACTGCTATTCTCATGAAGCCTCTGGTACTTTTTACGTTGTTGTCATCCCGCAGAGGATGTGGACTTTAGTGGTGGTGATGACCGTGATCATGACTGTGGTGATGGCCATGACTATGATGGTGGTCGTGGTGTTCATGAGAACTGCATGCGTTGTCCATGGTTGCCTTTTGTAATCTTCCTGTTTCCCATGCTTTCAGAGCATCCCAGATGGTACCCTGTGCTCCCACATATACTTCTATTCCATACTGCTCGAACATTGCAACAGCTTTCGTACCAAGACCCCCGCAAAGCATAACACTGACCCCATTTTGGGACATCAGTTCAGGAGGCAGTCCTACTCCGCCATTATGCTCACTTGTATTGGGTATTACTGAAACCTCGCTGCTCTCTGTATCGTACATGATATAGTTCAAAACCTTTCCAAAATGCTGCCCGACCTGGTCTTCCAGGCCAGTTTTACCCATAGATGGTACACATATCTTCATATTTTCACCCTTCAAAGATCATTTGTTCCAAGGAATTTTTCTACAGCTTCCATAGCTTTCATTTCAGGATATTTCACTATCCCTATGCCTGCAGTTTCCATTACTGATACGGCATTTGGGCCAGGGTTCCCGCAGATCAGCACGTCTGCTCCTTGGTCTGCAATATATTGTGCAGCCCGCACACCAGCACCCTGAGATTCAGCAGCGTAGGGGTTCTTCACAAATTCGTGCTGCATGGAGTCCGTATCTACGAACATAAAATATACGCATCTTCCAAAATGTGGATTTGTTTCCGCTTCAGGACCATTGTCCTTTGTAGTAACGCATATCTTCATTTTGCTCACGGCCTGCTTATAGTACGTCTTTTCAAGTATGTTCTCGATTGACAATTACTCTAATATGAGATAAAATATAAATAATTAACTCAAAAAGTTAATATATCAAATTTAAGACAACTTAATATGAGGAAAGGAAAGAGAAAAAAGAGATGGAAGTGTGGAAATTATCCATTTCACTCCTTTATGATCATCATGGGGTTGCCTATGCCCACAACGGTGATCCTGGTTTCCAGAGGTGGATAAGGCCAGTTCTCAGGAGAAATGTTCTTCACTGAAATATTGGTCTGTGTCTCTTCCTTGCTCACTCCACATCTGTTTTCATAATCAAGCACCATGTCCAGTCCGATCTGTCTTGCTCTCTCAAAAGCTTCTCTGTAATCTACAACATGTTCCCTTCCACCCGGATAGAAGATAAGGAAATCCTCTGCAGGTTTTTCTATGGACACTGGCATGATCAGTACTTCAACTTTCTTGACACCCTTTCCGGCAAGAGCCCCCACGGCATTCCCCACATCTGCATGTTCCGGGACGATAATATCAGCATCTAAGAGTGCAGACATTTCCTCTGAATATGCTTTTACGGGTCCTCCCAATAATACAACAGGCAATTTCAGGCTGAACTTTGCCGGATACAAGCCACTAAGCAGTTCGTCCACAAGGGGTCTGGACCTTTCAGGCAAAAGAAAAGCCATCTGACTATAGGCCATATTCCTTGCCACATGTTCTTTCACATGGGTGCAGAATTCATATTTTTTACTGCCGTTATAGCGGGAAAGAAGCTCGGCACCCGCGTGGGAAGCATCCAGATCCCAGGCAGTGTATTCTCCCCTCACATGCAAAGCGTCCGTGGGCGTGAAACCGATGGCTTGCACCAGTCTTTTCTTTATAAGTGAATCAATTATCTTTCCGGAAGGCATGGCATGCATATAAGTGTAGAGTTCATGTATGCTGATAGGATCGATTCCGATATGCTGGAGCATTTCAGCTTCTTCATTGTTCAGCCCATTGCTGGCATAACCGGTCCTTACAAAGAACTTGGTGGGCTGATAGTTCTCATCCAGTGACTTACGAGGTAGAGGTCTCATGTGACTAAGTTTCTGTAACAGTCCTGGATACTCAACTGCAGCAACACATAGAGGAATAACACGTCTGGGACCTATCTTCACTTTTCCATCAGTGATCCAGACATGGCTGTCTCCACCAGTGGCCGATGTTTCCATCTTCATGGCCCTTACTCTTGTTTTCCATCCGCCGACCACAGAACCTGAAGCGCTTATTTCCGGTACTCCATGGTATATGGCAGATACATCGGTACTGGTTCCCCCCACATCTATGGCTGCACATGTGTCCAGTTTTGCAAGATACGATGCTCCGAGAAGACTTGCGGCAGGACCGGAAAAAATGGTCTCGATGGGTTTTTCCAGAGCGTCCTCCAGATTATATACGGAACCATCACATTTCAGCATCAGCATCCTTGCATTGATGCCTCGTTTCCTGATGTCTGCCATAACAGCACTAACAAAGCGATGAGTAATAGGTATCAACTGAGCATTAAGAACAGCAGTCACCGCCCTTTCATAGGCACCTAGTTCCTGGGAAAGTTCGTGACCACATACGACAGGTTTACCAGTTATCTTCTGGATAAGGGATTTTGCCCGCAGTTCATGATCGGGGTTCCTCGTACCAAAGAAGGCAGAGATTGCGTATGCTGACACTTTGTCTTTTGTCCTGCTACCAAACCCCCTGATGGCTTCGGTATCCAAAGGCACCTCTTCTTCACCGCTTGGACCATGGCCCCCAGGAACCACAATGAGATCCGGAGTAGGGAATTCCTGATCTGCAGGATGCTGCCCTATGAGCACAAGTCCCACTGGGGTCCCCGTACCTTCAAGTAATGAATTAGTTGAAAGGGTGGTAGAAACTGACACGAGGTTGACCTGGCTGAGAAGTTCCTGGTCAAGGGCATCCAGAACCGCACTTATGCCCATCTGCAGGTCAGGATATGTGGTAAACGCTTTTTTAGAATCTACGATCATGCCGTCTGACCCTCTTAAAAGGACAGCATCGGTGTACGTTCCACCGGTATCAATACCAAGACCATAGTGCAATTGTAAATCTCCTTCCTTTTCTATTAATTCTATATGGAGAAATTATATTTAATACTTTTCAGATATCTTCATATATTTATTCTCACATGTGGTTAATAGTAGTTAACAAGGAGATATGGTCAAACAGGAGTACAAATATGAAGCTTACGGTCATTTATGACAATGAGACAAAAAAAGGTTTGAATAGTGGATGGGGGTTTTCTTGCTTAATTGAAACTGTTGCACATAATATTCTTTTTGATACCGGGTGGGATGGCCATGTTCTTTTGGCTAACATGGAAAAACTTGGTATTTCTCCCGAAGATATTGACACTTTGGTGCTATCTCATCAGCACTGGGATCACATTGGTGGTGTGCCAACTTTCCTTAACATGCAGCCAGATGTGAACGTCTTTATACCGGCAAGTTTTTCACCCAACCTGAAAAAAGAGATCTCGACAAGGGGGAAGGAGGCAGGTACTTCCACTTCTCTTTCGAATATGGATAGTTCCGTGGGTCCCAGATTGCATGATATAAAAATACCTCAGGAAATATGCAGGGGAGTATACACAACAGGCGAACTTGGAAAAGAGATAAAAGAACAATCTTTGATACTGGATTCCGGCAAAGGACTGTACGTTATCACTGGTTGTGCACACCCCGGACTTCCTGCAATATTGGATGCAGCTTCTTCCTTTGGCAATGTGATCGGTATCTTGGGAGGTCTGCACGATAGCCAGGAATATGATCTGTTCAAAAGCATGCATTTGATAGGTGCAGGTCATTGTACAGCTCATAAAAAAGAGATTAAGATGAAATATCCAGATGCATTTGTCGATATTTTTGCAGGATATTCTATGGAGTTTTGAACAATACACATCACATAATACTGTGGTATAAAAATGAAAACAAGAATTATCTATGGTCCTATTCTTTCAAGAAGGCTTGGAAGGTCCCTTGGTGTCGATGTGATCAGAAAGGCCGGCACAAAGAGGAATTGTAATTTTGATTGCGTCTATTGCCAACTGGGACATGTGGATTATAAGGTAAAAGGACCAGAAGATGTTGAGGGAGCAGCAACCACCGAAGAAGTGATAGAAGGGATCAGATCTTTCCACAGGAATATCGAAAACCTTGATTATGTTACTTTTTCCGGTACATGTGAGCCCACACTTAACCTCTCACTTGGATCGATGATCAGAGGAGTAAAACAGGTCACAGACAAACCCGTTTGTGTGCTAACGAATTCTTCTCTTGTAGACAGGGAGGACGTGCGTTCCAATCTTGCAGAAGCAGATCTTGTAATAGCAACCCTTGTTTCTGGTAATGAAGATACGTTCAGGGCCATACACAGGCCAGTTGACGGCATAAAGCTTGATAATATCATAAAAGGGTTGCAAGCTATCCAAAACATGGAAAAAAGTCCAAGACTTGGGATCGAAGTAATGCTTGTTGACTCAAGAAATGGTTATCCGGTGAACAGTACGGATGAGGAGATCACCAAACTCATTGAGGTCCTTAAGACCATAGGTCCGGATGAGATAGAGATATTAACTGTCAGCAGGCCACCTGCGGAGAAGTTCATTGTCCCGGTGGCAGACATAAGGTTAAAGGAAATAGCACACAGATTTGATGCAGAGTTCGGAAGAAATAGGGTCAAACTGGTACTCAAAGGCCTGAGACGAGAAAGGTCAAGTATGCAGCACGAAAATGTGGAAGAAGAGGTCTATGACCTTTTACTCAGAAGGCCTTGCACTTTAGAGCAGATATGTGCATCTCTTGGCATCTCAAGTGCTCAAATGACTCCTATTATGGAAAAACTGATCTCCTCCAACACTATAATAAGTATCGTATCCGAAAATGGGACATATTATAAAGCATCTTGACCCTTTCTACATCGGGTCACTTTTAACTGTAGGAAACTATATATAATTAATATCCATTGTGAAAAATTGCTATGAAAGAGAGAGGACGTCCTAAGTGCCCACGGCGTGTGGAGCTTACTCCGGAAGTGATCTATTTTAAACCCAGAGGAGTGCCTCTACGTGAACTGGAAGTAGTTTCTATTGCAATGGAAGAACTTGAGGCTTTGCGTCTTGTGGACCTTGAAGGTCTTACACAGGAAGAAGCATCCCTTAAAATGGGGATATCAAGAAGAGCCTTCTGGGAAGACTTGCAAAGCGCCAGGAGAAAAGTTACTTTTGCTCTCACCACCGGCAAAGCTATTGAGATCTCAGGTGGGGATTATGTCACTGTCGGAGAGGAAAACAAAGGTTGCAGAAGGTCAACATAAGCCAAATGTACGTTACGTCTTTTGAAAATTTGAATTATCATTCAGGTGAAAAAATATGGACAAGAAAGTTCAGAAAACACAGGATCTGCTCCAGAAGCCGCAGGAATCAAAATTAGTTGCCAATATGAGGGCGATCAAGAACAAGATAATGGTAATGAGTGGAAAAGGGGGAGTCGGAAAAAGCACCGTTGCAGCCAATCTTGCTGCCCAGCTTGCCCGGAAGGGATTCAAAGTAGGTCTCCTTGACAGTGACATTCACGGGCCAAGTATACCCAAGATGTTCGGAATAGAGGATAAAAGACCTGAAGTGGACGAGAAAGGCATTGTTCCCGTACCAGTGACAGATAACCTCAAAGTTATGTCCATCGCCTTACTTATCGAGGATAAGGATTCTCCTGTGATATGGAGAGGACCGGCCAAGATGGCGGCTATCAAACAGTTTCTGGAAGATGTTTCATGGGGAAAGCTTGACTATCTTATCGTTGATCTTCCCCCGGGAACAGGCGATGAACCCCTCAGTATCGCCCAGCTCATTGAAAAGATCGATGGTGCCGTGGTCGTTACCACACCTCAGGATATGGCTCTGGTAAGTGTACGCAAGTCAATTACCTTTGCCCATATGCTAAAGGTTCCTGTTATAGGCATAGTGGAGAATATGAGCGTGATCATCTGCCCTCACTGTGATGAGAGGATCGATCTTTTCAGTAAAGGTGGCGTTGAAAAGGCAGCAAAGGACTTTGGTGTACCGGTGCTTGCAGCATTACCCATGGATCCCGAACTCGCTGAGATCGAGGATAGCGGGAAAGTGCATACCTTGGATGCTGATGCCACTGAGTGGTCAAGGGAATTCACAAAGATCGTGGATTCAGTCGTTGGATTTAAAGAATAGGTGTAAGTTTAGTACACTTTTTGTGCAGGGAAAGCCTATGATCCCTTCACAATACATTTTTTATATCATTGCTACAGAGCCGAAATGAAATAACTATATAAGCCAGCATCACAGATTTTTAATCATGACAGTGATGTCAAGTGGAGGTAATGTTGACAGGCTTGATTTCAAGGATCCTGTGGAGCTTATAGACGATGTGCTCTTCAAAAAGAACTGGTTGCTTACCGAGAACTCGAACACCAGGACCAGTCCGTCGGTGATAGACCTGCATATTGCATCCCAGGTCAAAAAACGATATGCTCTGGAAAAGCTTTACTCTAAGGATGTCACAGCAGCCCATCTGGAAGGCCTGATACATATCCATGACCTGCATAGCCCTTTCATGCCATATTGTAATGGCATTGACGGGCGTATCATCCTCATGGACGGCCTGAAGTTCCCTGACACACGCAGCCTGCCTGCTAAAAGACTGGACTCTGCTCTCTTCCATGTTATGTCATTCATGATGCATTCCCAGCAATTCTTTGCAGGAGCTCAGGCTGTGGACATGCTCAACTGGCTGCTCGCTCCACATCTGCATTATGAGAGAATGGATGAGTCTATGATATACCAGACAGTGCAGGGTTTCATGTTCCAGATGAACCAGTCAAATAGAATAGGTGCTCAGAGCGCTTTTACCAACATCGGCCTGAGATTGAAATGCCCTCCTGCACTGAAGGAAGAAAGAGTGGTATACGGAGGTAAAACACTCGATGCAACATATAGTGAATTTGAAGATAAGGCACGGCAGATTTACAGTGCTTTCATGAGAGTTTCAGCGGATGGCGATTCCACGGGTGCTCCCTTCACATTCCCTCTCATTACCACAGCCATCACTAAGGACCATGATTTTAATGATCCCCTGTGGATGGAGACCATACAGGCTACTTCAGCTACAGGTGCACCTTATTTCCTGAACCTTGCTGCCCCTTATCTGGAAGAGGATACGGTGCATGCCATGTGCTGCAGATTACTGAGCAAGCATGCGGGAGGTATCTGGACGGCTGGTGGCATGGGTACGGGCTCCAATAAGGTTGTAAGCATTAACCTACCCGGAGTGGCTCTACGGTCAGCCGATGAAGATAATTTCATTGCACAGCTGGATAACGCTCTTGATGTTGCCCGGAAGGCATTGCTGGAAGGGCAGGATATAGTCAGACGATCACTTTATGAATGGGAACTTCTACCCTGGCTGCTCAACAAAACTGATGACGGTGTGCCATATTTTGACTTTGAGAAACGTCATCTTACATTTGGTGTGGTGGGTCTGAATGAATGTCTTTTGAACCTTACAGGAGAAGGTATTGACAAAAAGATCGTAACAGGCATAAAAATAATTGCTCACATACTTGGAAGGATAGAGGAGTTCTCCCATGAGGATGGCATAGAGTATACTCTTGAGCAGACTCCTGCAGAAAGCACTGCACATCGGCTTGCCATGCTCGACAGAAATAATTTTGGGGAAAAAGCTAAGGTGCAGGGTATTGAAGGAGCATACTATTACACCAATTCCACTCACTTGCCTTATAATGCAGGTATGTCTCTTATAGACAGGATCAATATCGAGGCAGAGTTCCATCCATTCTTTACCGGGGGTACGATCTGCCATATATGGATGGGTGAAAGTTATCCTGACCCGGCCGGTCTTAATGAATTTGTCAGGAAACTTTCGGGGACAAAACTTGCTTATTTCTGTTTTTCCCCTGATTTTTCCATATGTGATAAGGGGCATACTTCCAGAGGTGTAAATGAAATGTGCCCACTGTGCTCCAGTCCGATTAATGATCACATATCTAGGGTAACTGGTTATTACGGTCATGTGAACCAATGGAATCCCGGAAAAAAAGCAGAGTATGCTCAGAGACACAGGTATAGGATGCATTGCTAGAAAAACGCTAAATACAGACCAGCATATTATATTGCATGGACCACAGGATAGCAAAGGCACTTGATTGGATCGAGATGCAACAGCCGGATTCCATCAAGGGGATCGCCCGCGTGGTCTGGGCTCGAGGGGCATGGAAACTATCCAGCCGCCATACTGCTTATCTTATCAGGCTTAAAGGCAACCCGCCTTGGGGAGGAAATGTAAGGGAAACTGCCAGAGCAGCCTCTTCTCTTTCCCAAATGGGTCTGGTCTTCCCAGATGTGGGGCAATGGCTTCTTTTACAAAAGAAAGAAGGTTCCTGGAACGGTAACGTGTACGATACCGCCTATTCCCTCATAGCCCTGGCAGATATGGATATCCATGATCCCGATGGATGCCAGTGGCTATTAGACAACTGTGGACCTGACTGGGAACATCCTGGAACCACTGCACTTGTGATCCTGGCATTAGTAAAACAGGGAACTATGCAGAGTGAATATCATGGTTTTATTGAAGAGAGAGCACGCTGGTTGCTTGAGAAACGTGAATTGGATGGTGGATGGAAGAACATAGCAACCAGCAACATAGTCATGCAGTCTCTTTTAATGACAAGTTTGAGGGAAGAACTTAAGGTTTCTATGGACTGGCTCATGAAAGCACAAAACTCCGAAGGTTTCTGGGGTAATAGAAAAGATAGCATTGTTGCTACTGCCCTATCACTGATCACTCTTGCATTATGGGAGTCATAACAGCATAGTCTATGAAACTAATATATATGAGAGTCTATCGTATACCTATACGTTTTCAACTACATCGCCTTGTACCAGTGATAAAATGAATACAGAATTTATCAAGTACCACCCCGGTTCCAATACCTACATCGTTCAGAGAAAAGCGTACTTTGAGGACAGCGTTCTTCTCAAAGGTAATCTGATAGTTGGCGCAGGATGCAATTTCTGGCAGGAACTGAGGGTTGAGGGAAACCTTGAGCTTGGAAAGAACTCTCAGGTCAGGGGTCATGTGCAGGCACATAATGCGCTCATTGGTCCGCATTGTGAGATAAAGGGTGACGTACAGGTGGACAAGGACCTTACACTAATGGATGATGTGAAGATCGAAGGCTCTGCCACATGTGGGGGGCAGATGCTTGTGAGGCCGGGCTGTTCCATGGGTTTTGTAAAAGCTGAAAAGGTGCTGGAACTTGTGGGCAAGGTCAGCATAAAAGATGTAGAGGCCGGAACGAAAGTGATCGTACGTTCCGAGTGAGTTGAAATATTCCTGATCATTATGAGTTGTGGATATTAATCGATCCTTTCTTTTCTCTCTTCGGAGAGTAACTTCAACACGGCTGTCCGTAGCTTGTTAGCTTCAGGACTTGTTCGTATCCTTGGACGCGGAAGGTCTACATTTATGACCTCTTTTATTTTTCCGGGACGTGCGGTCATAACTACTATCCTGTCAGCCAAAAATACTGCCTCATCCACACTGTGGGTAACGAACAGGATGGTTATGTGTTTCTTATTCCATATCTCAAGAAGCTGGTGCTGTAAAGAGTTCCTGGTCTGAGCATCCAGTGCGCCGAAAGGTTCATCCATGAGCAAGACTTCCGGTTCATTGGCAAGTGCACGGGCAATGGCGACTCTTTGCCTCATACCCCCTGAAAGTTCATACGGGAAACTATCCTTGAACTGTGTGAGGCCCACCAGCTCAAGATATTTCTCAGCATCCAGTATTGCATTTTTCCGGGCAACCCCTTTCATTTCCGGGCCAAAGATGATGTTCTCGGTGACAGTTCTCCAGGGGAAAAGCGAATACTCCTGGAATACCATGCCTCTCTTTGAATCCGGTATGGTTATTCTGGTTCCGTCCAGTAGTATTTCCCCTGAATCCGGAGCATCAAGTCCGGCAATGATGCGCAGAAGAGTGGTCTTACCGCAACCGGAAGGACCTAAGAAACACACGAACTCCTTGTCACCTATATCAAGGCTCACATTATCCAATGCAAGGGTTTCAGGTGCATCTTCCTTTCTGAAAGTGCGGGTAATGTTCTTTATTTCAACTTTTCCCATTATCTCACAACCCCTGCCTGCCATTTGAGCAGGTGTTCATCGATAACATATCTCAGGACCTTGTCAATTAAAAGGCCCAGAAGGCCCAGGACCATCATGTATACGAGCACCATGTCCATCTGATGAAGATGGTAATGATGCCATATCTTGAAACCTAGCCCATATTTGCTCACACCGAACATCTCCGCAGCCACCAGGCACATCCATCCCACACCTATAGCTATCCTAATACCAGCAGCTATTGACGGTAGAGCAGAAGGAAGGGCAACGTATCTTATAAGATCACGTTCCTGCCTGCATCCAAGTACCCTGGCTGCTTCTACATAGACCTTAGGTACGTTCTTAAGCCCGGTAAATGTGTTAATGATAACTGGGAACACAGCTCCTATAAAGATCAGAAAACCGGCTGACACGGGCGTGAGACCCAGCCATATGATGGCAAAAGGTATCCAGGCAAGAGGAGGTATAGGTCTTAACATCTCAATAATTGGGTCAAGTACTCTGTTCAATGTTGTGAACCAGCCCATGATCAAGCCCACAGGTATTCCTATGACCAGAGCAGCTACCATGCCTATGGAAAAATGTAACAAGCTTTGTAAGAGGTCAACAAAAACAACTGGTATTTCGATGGCCAACGCCCCTATTTCTAAAACGGATGGGCGCTGAACTATCGTTAATGCAGCAGAAATTACATCGAGGATACTTGGCAGAAAGAACTTATTACGGACTATAAGGTCTGCTACCAGTTGCCACAGCAGAAGGGCAGAGATAATGGAAATGATCTCCACTGCTCTGCTCTTTACCGCGTGCATTATTTTATTCTTCATGTCTGCCTACAGGACTCCTTGCTCATTCATGTAAGTTACTGTCAATGCACTTACTTTTGTAAGGAATCATAAAAAGACATATCAAATATATCTTTTTCTGTAAGTGGCTTCGTTATATATCCCAGTTCATACTGTATGGTTGCATAATCCACAGTGGAGGTCACGATCAGATGCGGATCTGCCACCCATGTGCCATCCCACTCATTAATGGAGTTCTGGACAATGCTTATATTCATTTCCTGGT
>NZ_JBFXHJ010000038.1:0-15985 GCF_050177135.1 Methanomethylovorans sp. | reverse complement strand
CACCTGAGCACTACTGTTCCTGTATAAATTACATTTTCTGTTAGATTTCATAAGATCGCCTCCTTTAACAAATTACTGAAGATTTTATGGATAAAGCTGTACAGCCTCTTTCACACCGTATGATGAAGGCGTCACGAAATCAGCGTTCGTTACTACACCTGATTCCGGAGTGAGAATGATGTTAACAACGCTTCTTGGCACCAGGTTAAGGCCCGAATTCTTAAGACCTGCTGAAGTATCGACGGTACTTACAAGGTTATAGCCAGTTGCGGTAGAGGAAGTTGTGGCAATGTATACGTTGATAAGGTCACCAGTGTTCATCACAGGGTTAGACTGGGAGAAAGACGCATCTTCATCACGTATACGCTCTACTGTAAAATAGTGATCACAGTTGTTAAACGTGGTGATTGCAGTAGTTTGCTTTGTAAGAAGAGTTTGAAGATTAGTTGCAGCACTGGAAGAGTTAAAATTGTCCATTTCTCCATCTGATGCACCGATGTTTGCATAGGATTTATGATTGCCTGCATATACGAGGTTATTGGCAGTGGTACCATCAGTAATAGAGACAACCACCTGGTTCACATCCACTGAGGCACTTCCTACGTTCAGACCAACCTTCAATTTCAGCAGGTCAATGGTAGAGGACATGGAAGTAGCACTATCCTTTGCGCGCACGCCTTCAATGTTCTTGACTATAAGGTTGGAAGATACTTCCTGAGTTGCCTGTTTACCTGTAGACTGAGCCTTCTGCTGCAATGTACCAGATGTCTGGATAAGTACAGCAGCAGCCACGGCTGCAACCAGCACCATTGCAATGAAGATAATAAGAGTGCCTATACCCACCTGGGCACCTGTGTTTCTGAATAATGTTTTTCTTCTGTTTGCTTTCATGTGTATTCTCCTTTCAACATCCATAATATAAGGATGTTATTATATTAGTATTTAATATATAAAAAAGATATGGTTGCAAATCTCAAACATTAAACATCCCAAACTTATCTTTTGTTAATAATTGAAGCGTAATTGGATCCATGAATAAACCAAAGTATACAAAAAGAATTCATCGTGAAAAGAAGTGGTGTCACGACATGGATATTATTATCACCCTCTGGCAAAATCTTTAAGTAGAAGGTATTGTATGTACATAGTTATACACCAATGTAGATAAAGAGGATATAATGCACGATGTTGTTAATCAGATCCTTAATGAAACTTCTAAAAGGGTAGCTGCTATAAAAGGTCCTGATCAGGACGAACATGACATGAAAAAGGATAACAAAAGAGATATAGTAGCTTCTATACGAAAAAAACAAATGGAAGGTCATATACCCGTTATATCGGAAGTGAAGCCTGCATCACCCTCAGAAAAATATATGGATATACCGCCGGAAAAGGCAGCCACCATAGCAATGCAAATGGAAAGAGCGGGAGCTGTTGCTATTTCGGTACTGACTGAGCCAAAATTCTTTCACGGGTCACTTGCTAACTTAGAAAATGTCAGAAGGGAAGTGAATGTACCGGTGCTCAGGAAGGACTTCATCATTGATGAAAAACAGCTGGGAGAAATATCCTGTGACATCATATTGCTAATAACAGGCGTGCTTGGAGCCAGATTAGGAGAATTTGTAGACCTTGCTATTTCAAAGGGCATGGAGCCACTGGTGGAAACACAAAGCGAAGAAGAACTATACATAGCCCTTGCAACAAATGCAAAACTAATAGGCATCAATAACAGGAATTTCCATACAATGGAAGTGAGCCTCAACAATACTATAGTACTGGCTCCGCTTGTAAGGAAATACGATACTGAACATGGCACTGATCACGTTATCATCAGCGAAAGTGGGATATATTCAGGTGCAGATGCAGGAAAAGTAATAGAAGCTGGTGCCGATGCTCTTCTCATAGGGACCGCTATAATTAAAAGCGATGATATATACCATAAGACAAAGGAGCTAGTGGAGGCACAAAAATGTACAAAAAACTTTGCAGGTCCAAAAGTGAAAGAATCATTGCAGGCGTATGTGGAGGGATCGGAACATTTCTGAATATCGACCCGACCCTGGTAAGGCTCCTGTGGATATTTCTGATATTCCTGGGTGGCGGAGGGATCCCGGCGTATTTTATCGCCTGGCTGATAATTCCTGAAGAATATTAAAACGATCAAATAATTAAAAACGGCCTATTACTAAATTAGGATCAATACAGATAACCGGAGTGTAAACTATGCAAAAGCCTACTTATGGGAGGTTCGGTGGCCAGTTCGTGCCCGAAGTGCTGATGCCGGCATTGAATGAACTGGAAGAGGAATACGAGCGATACAAGGAAGATCCCGAGTTTCTCAGGGAACTGAACTACTATCTTACGGAGTTCGCAGGGCGCAGCACACCTCTGTACCATGCAAGGAACTTAAGCAAGAAATATAGTGCAAAGATATACCTCAAACGTGAGGATCTGGTGCACGGTGGTGCTCACAAACTTAACAACACCATTGGGCAGGCACTGCTTGCCAAATACATGGGCAAGAAAAGGATCATCGCTGAAACGGGAGCCGGACAGCATGGTACTGCAACTGCGATGGCAGGAGCTAATCTTGGATTTGAGACTGTTGTATATATGGGTGCAAAGGATGTGGAAAGGCAGAGAATGAATGTGTATCGCATGGAACTTATGGGTACGACGGTCCACCCTGTGAGGTCCGGATCAATGACCCTGAAAGATGCGATAAATGAGGCTCTGAGAGATTGGGTAACCAATGTGGAAAATACACACTATCTTATCGGTTCTGTAGTGGGACCCCACCCCTATCCAATGATCGTGAGGGACTTCCAGAGTGTGATTGGCACGGAAGTCAGACAGCAGATCATGGAAAAAGAAGGAAGGCTTCCTGACTCCATTGTTGCCTGTGCAGGCGGGGGAAGCAATGCAATGGGCATATTCCATCCCTTCGTAGAAGATACTGATGTGAAGCTCTTACCGGTGGAGGCGGGAGGTTGCGGTATGCAGGTGCAGGGAAAGACCGCAATGCATTCTGCTTCCCTTGGAGCGGGCGAGGAGGGGATCCTGCAGGGTGCAAGAACGCTTATACTGCAGGATAAGTACGGACAGATCCTTGAATCTACGTCTGTGTCCGCCGGACTGGATTACTCAGGGGTTGGACCTGAACTTGCATATCTGGCAGAAACAGGCAGAATTCAGCCCGGCAGTGTCAACGACCAGGAAGCTCTGGATGCTTTCCATGAACTTTGCAGGCTTGAGGGTATAATCCCGGCACTCGAATCATCTCATGCACTGGCTTACATAAAGAAAATGGCAGATACCGGTGAACTTGGGGATCTGGTGGTGGTGAGCCTTTCCGGAAGAGGGGACAAAGACCTTGAAACCGTATTGAAGGTAAAAGCAACTACCAGCGAGGAGAAATTATGAGAATAGCAGATAAGTTCCGTGAACTGAAAGCAAAGAATGAGAAAGCTCTCATTGCTTATGTATGTGCAGGAGATCCCAGTTCAGAAGACACTGGAAAATATGTGCACGCACTTGTAAAGGGCGGAGCTGACATAGTGGAACTGGGCTTGCCTTTCTCAGACCCTGTGGCAGACGGACCTACGATCCAGGCTGCATCTGACAGGTCTCTGGAAGCCGGTATGAACCCGGACGTCTATTTTGAACTTGCTGCATCCATTAAAGAGCAAGTGCCGCTGGTATGCATGACATACTATAACCTCATCTTCAGAAGAGGTGTGGAAACGTTCGTGAAGGACTGTGCTGCATCAGGCATCACCGGCATAATAGTGCCTGATCTGCCCATAGAGGAAGCCGATGATATCCTCAAAGCTTGTAAAGCACATGGTGTTGACATGATATTCATGGTAACTCCTGTAACGGACAGGGACAGGATGCAGAAGATATTCAGCAAAGGTTCAGGATTCTTATATATAGTATCCCGCCTGGGAGTCACAGGAGCCCGTGCTGATGTGGCAAGGTCCACAAAGGAGATCCTGGAGAAAGTGAACACAACCCTTCCCAGGGCAGTTGGGTTTGGCATATCCAATGGCAAGCAGGCTGCAGAGGTGATTGCAGCAGGTGCCGATGCCGTAATAGTGGGATCGGCCTTTGTGAACATCATAGCTTCCCAGGACAATGTGGAAGAAAGATTGGAACATTTATCTGAGGAACTGAAGGCCGGTTGCAGTGGCCAATAGGCTGCTGCACCATTTTACATAATCATATAGAATAAGATCATATCACTCAAAGATCTGATCTACGAACCACCTGGGATCGAACTTCTTCAGATCATCGTAACCCTGGCCCATGCCTAAGAACAGGATAGGTTTGCCCGTGATATATGCAATGGATATAGCAGCGCCTCCTTTGGCGTCTGCATCCGTCTTGGTTAAAATGGAACCGTTTATGGGCACTGCTTCGTTGAACTGGGCTGCCCGCTCTACGGCATCATTGCCGGCCACAGCCTCATCCACGAAAATAATAAGATCTGGAGCACTTACCCTGCAGACCTTCTTGAGCTGTTCCATAAGATTGAGGTTGGTATGCATGCGGCCTGCAGTATCCGATAGCACTATGTCGGCCTTGTGGGCTTTAGCATATTGCATCGCATCGTAAACAACTGCTGCAGGGTCACCGCCTTCCTGATGTCGGATAACCTTTACGCCTACCCTGTCACCATGTATCTGCAACTGGTCGATGGCACCTGCCCTGAAGGTGTCACCTGCTGCAAGGACTACGGAATATCCCATGTCCTTAAAACGTTTTGCTGTCTTAGCGATGCTGGTGGTCTTTCCAGTGCCATTGATGCCTACAAAAACAATGTGCACTGGCTTCCTGGCATTCCTGACATAATCATCAAGGTCAAAAACGTTTGCACTCATCACATCATATAAAGCATTGCGTAAAGTCTGCTCAACAATGTCAGTGGTATCCTTACCGATCTTCCTGCGGGAACCTACAAGTTCGGATCTCACAGCCTCTGTAATGGCTTCCGCAACAGTGAGAGCAATATCGCTCTCAAGCAAGGCGATCTGGAGGTCCCACAGAGGTTCTTCAAGATCCTTCTCGTCCAGAATGAACTCGCGCTCAAAGACCAGAGCCTTTGCCTTGCTTATCAGGCCGGTCTTCTTCTGCTCCTGGGATCTGGAAGCTTTTGTATCTATATTCAGATCTGAAACAAAAGTCTTCTGCGGTTCTACCTCATCGATAGTAATTTCGGTTGCAGTATCAACTAGAGGCTGCTGCTCTGTTTCTGATCCTGAGGGAGAAACAAAAGGGATTTCAGCTACTTCTTCCTGAACAGACTCCACAGGAACGGCCTTTTCATCGATCTGTTTGCCGAGACTTTTTGTAAAGCCGCTGAGCTTTTCTTTCAGTTTATTGAACATACGATCAACTCTGCGGAAATGATAGTAAAAAAATCACTGGGTGCCTGACTGTGCACCCTGCTGCAGTGCAGCTACCTGAGCTTCAATAGCCTGCATGCCCTGAGCCAATTGCCCTAGGGTGGTATTCATCTTTTCCAGTATCTTATCAAGCTCGTTCTTACGTCTCTGAAGAATTTCCTTTGCTTCAGGAACGGATTTCTCGATACTGATACCAGCCCCAACATTGACCACTACTTTATCGATCATATCGAGCTTAGCATAGACGAATGAACCGGACCCAATAGGAACCATGGTCTGAGCACCTGCCTTTTCTTTTTCCAGCTCCTCAATGGTAGTGATGGCCCGCTGGCAGTCCTGTGCAGACAGACTTACCATGCTTATCTGCTGCTGTAAAGCTTCTGCTCTACGCTGATACTCACGGTGCTGCATCAAGAGGCTGCGCGGGTCCGCGTCATTCATCTCTGCCATGGATCATGCCTCAGCAATACTTTCTATTCTTACAAACATCCTTTTAATGCCATGCTTGCTGCCAAAGAGAGAATAGACCTTATCCTCTGCATTTTTCTCATTCTGGCTAACAACTTGCTTGGTGAATTTTTCCCATTCACATCCGGCTTTGAACTTCCCTTTAACAACAAAGTCCTTCATATCGATCACCCATATATAGATTGAAATATTCTTAATCTTTCGAAATAAAACCCAGAGCACCCTCGATCCTGCCCAGCTCATAGCCGGTGGTCTTTGAACCTGCCACATAACCTTTGGAATTTGCCAGCAGGCCTGAGCCTACCATTGGAGTGCCGTAATTGGTAGTTCCCACATCCACAGGCAGTTCAAATATATCTTCAAGGAATGCCAGCTCCTGTGCAGTGGTCCTGGGATGCACAAGCAGTCCCTTGTTTGTTGCTGTCCCGGCCATACCTACTGTTTTCAGACCTGCGATAGTACCCCTGTGCACATTCACTTTCAAGGTTTGCGCAATGATATCTATAGATTTGTCAGACAGATCCGGGTGGACAAGAGCAGCTGAATCGTTAGCTAGAACAATATTTCCAACTGCATTCAACTTATCAGGAAGAACGGATATAGTAAGACCTATACCTTCCAAGCCCTCAACAAAACCACCTCTAGGAACAATAAATCCATTTGAATTGCCCCTTATCATAGAGCCGATCACACTGCTTTGGCTCAATATGACCTCAAGTACCTGAACATGTAAATTGTCAGCTATAAAGTCCTTGGCATTTGCTTTTGTGCCACATGGCACCAGAGCAACGTCTTCCGTACAAGTTGCGAAAACCCCGATCACAGGGGTATCCATTATATCCAGAGTAGGGATCATCATTTCGATGTACTTCGCTTTCTGAAATAAGATAGGGTAGCAGTTTCAGGCAAGTTCTGCCTCTACCACTCCATCTTCAAACTTCGCAGCACGTACCCTTATAAAGGATGGAGGCTTCTGCATACCTCTTTCCCACACTTTCTCATTAATGGTCGCGTGCAACTTTACCTGGTCGGATCCTACCTTCATGTGTTTGGTAAGGTAATTCCTTATGAGCGTCATAGCCTTATCCGCCCTTCTGTACCTGGGGAGTTCTTTAATTGAACGCAGAGGGATCGTATAGACCTGCTCTTTAACTGCATCTTCTGCCATCATCATCACCTACTTACTTCGCATCCAGATCGCTTCTTCTCCAGCTTCTCCTCTTTGGATGACCTACAACCTTTCTACCGGTCTTGATTATCACCCAAGTTGGAACCCTGTGGTTCTGCCTGTGTGCTTTTGCAAGCCTAATTTTTTGTCCTTTAGTATTCTGGCTCACTTGTCTCACCTATCTATGGAATCATAAATCGAATAAGATGTATATCAAAGTTTGGCTTTATTGTAGATTTCGCTGTGTTTATAGATATCCGTTTAAGATATGTATTGTTCACTCGCGATAATATATTAGCTCTTACGGCCAATGACATGAGACTGAACATGAGAGGGAAAAAGCTTCCCAATCATATTTTCACCATGTCTTTGACGTATGATCTCACGCAATTCCGTTTCATAATCTGCTTTTATGACCTCTGAACTTTGGCCTTCCTCTATTATCAGATGTTTATTTACCAGAAGATCAACAGCAGATCTGCCGTATCCCTTTAGCGGACATATATACATTATACCTGACCTGTCCTCTATGCTGCGGGACTGACCAATGGTCAATACGGGAACACGGTCATCCCTGCGCACTCCATCAATAACTACTGAAACATTCTTCTCATAAGCAAGCCGTTCCACAGCCATATAATGGATATGGTTTATGGCGCTTCTGGGGAAACCATCCCTTAGAAGGAAACCATAGGCCCCTTCCAGCACCTGTCTGTCAAGTTCAAGAGTCCGGTGGGGAAAACCAAGCCTTTCAGCCGCTTTTCTAGCAACCTCGCCCACAGGGAGCACACCGAAGGTACACGTCACCAATTCTATTTCAAAGAATGGCTCAAGCAGTATAGCCGACAGAGAACTGTCCTTTCCACCGCTGAAAAGAACTGATGCTTTCATGACCTCGTATTATACCCTCGTGATAGTGGTCTTACGCTTCTTGGGCTGCATTTGGGCCAACAGAGCTTTCAATTTCTCATCTGTTATCTGAGACTGCAGGCGCCCGTTCTGTGCAAGCATTATTAACTGGGACTCCAGCTGTTCCACTAGTTCGGGCCTGGACATTTTCAGTGTAGTCAGACGTTCTCTTGCCTCTGGGGTGAGGATCTGCCGAAGAATAGATTGCTTCTTAGCCTCCAGTTCGGCTTGCATCTGTTCCTGCTGATAAGCAGCCTGGATATCAGGATGCATTTGGGCAGCCTGCTGGTGCTGTAACTGTTCAAGCCTCTTTCTGCGGATATCCTCAAGTTCACCTGCCATGCAATCACCTGTGAATATACTGTCAATTTACAGGAATTTATGAATTGGATCTGCCACCGACTGCCGCCTTAGTATTTGGCAAGTCCGGGGATCTTCTCTAATAGTGCCTGCTTGACCTCATATGCAGTATTGTCCAGCATGGATTGACCGGCTGGGGACACTACACGACCACTTTTCAGTGAGCGGACAAAGCCTGCTGATTCAAGCTGTTGTGCAGCTTCTCTGGCAATGGAACCGCTTCCCTTAGCCTTTCTGTGGGGTTGGGAACCCATATCTTTTTTACCTCCGTAGACAGACCTCAGCCTCTCTACGCCGATGGGACCATCGGTATAAATAGTTCTTAACACAGCGGCACAGCGAATGTACCACCAGTCATTGTTCGTGGGAGCAAGCTCCTTGTGGGCACCGGTCTTAACATAGGCCGCCCATTCAGGAGGTTTTACATGCTCATTCTCCTTCAACTTTTCTGCTACCTTAGAGATCAGGTCACTTGCAGGAACATCATATAACGTAGTCATTCTATTCTCCCTGGATTAGATAATAAATTTTCAGACAATTGGACTCAGCATCTGGAAACTTAGATACGGTGGAGTATTGGTTTTAAACTCTCAGTTAGTATATACGCTTTTCGGCAGAAAGGAAAGGAAATAGTTATTTTCTGAAGGTCTGTTCCCTTCCAGGACCCACTGAGATATATTCTATGGGAATTCCTGTCTTTTCCTCAAGATATGCCACATACCTACGGGCAGCATCAGGCAGGTCGGAGAACTGGCGTACATTAGTAAGATCATTCGACCAACCTGGTAATTCCTCAAAAATAGGAACACACCGGGCAAGATCACCAGTGAGCTCAGGAGGATAGTCCATGAACTTACCATCCAGTTCATATCCGACACAGACTTTCAGCGGATCAATATCAGAAAGAACATCGAGCTTTGTAAGAGCAAGTTCCGTATAACCATTGAGAAAAACAGCCTTCTTTACCAGAGGCATGTCAAACCAGCCGCAACGTCTTGCCCGGCCAGTGGTGGTACCGAACTCCCTTCCAACCTGCTGGAGCTGTTTTCCCACATCATCCTTCAGTTCAGTTGGCAGAGGACCTTCACCTACACGAGTGATGTATGCCTTGACTATGCCCAGCACATTATCCACCTTTGTTGGCCCAACTCCCAGATTAGCACATGCAGAGCCGGCAATAGTACTGGAAGAAGTGACAAATTTCTGAGTCCCATGGGTCACATCAAGATGTGTTCCCTGTGCACCTTCAGCAAGCACATTTTTGCCTTCTTCCAATGCTTTGTTGATTTCCAGAGATACATCCGTTACGTAAGGTGCAAACTTTTGACCCAGTGAAACATAGAGGTCTATTGATCTACTATCCATGACAACGGAGGGATCTCCGCCAAGTTCCCGAATAGAACTTTCCTTCTGGGAAGCCAGTTCCCCGATCCTTGCAAGGAACTTTGCCTTGTCTGTAAGGTCAGCTAATCGTATCTCATCTCTTGCAACCTTGTCTATATATGCAAAGCCTATACCTTTTTTAGTGGTCCCTATCTTCTCAGAGCGACTCGACTCTTTCAGACCGTCGAGTTCAATGTGATATGGCATGATAATACTGGTCTTGGCATCTATACCAAGCTTTTCAGGACCAATATGGATCCCCCCCTTGGCAAGCATTTCCAGTTCCTGTGCCAGAGACAGAGGATTCAGGACCGTACCGGGACCTATGAGTACTCTGGAATCAAGCAAAAAACCTGAGGGTATCAGATGCAGTTTGTAGACAATATCCCCTACTTTGACAGTGTGGCCTGCATTATCCCCTCCCTGGAATCTGACCACGAGGTCGTACTTATCAGAAATCAGATCAACGATCTTCCCTTTGCCTTCATCACCAAACTGAGCACCTGTAATGATTGTGAACATAGGATGCAGATGAACGTCGATACATAATAATTTTGTGATGCAGACTTATAATTCCTCGTCGAATACTAGCATCCGCGTACCTTCGTCAAAAGGATCATTATCATTCTTACTGCAGCGCAGAGTACGTGCATTACCCATATCAAGCAGAGTATCGATAAGTTTTTCAGCCAGATTAAGTGTTACATTGAACTCTGACTCCAGCATGTAAATTGCATCCTGTCTTTTGATAGAGAAATTACAGGAATTGGATCTGCGGGGAGATGTACATGAACTATAGAATTCACACCTTTGGACCCTGGAACTGTTCTTGAAGTGTACAGCAAGGCCATGCCATGAATAAACGTTGTGCATACCTTTGATACCATAAAGATTTGATTTGCTCTTATCCTGTACATCGGGCATACTAATAAATATATTAGTTAACTATAAATAATTGTGCATAGAAAGAGGAAACAATCGATCCAATGGATACTAAATAGATACCCAATAGATATAGGATCTGGTACAAAAAGAATTACAAAAATTATGATAATGCCATCGGATACTAGAAAAGGTATATATACTGATAAGGAATATGGACAGGACAATATGTTGATATCTATAGCATCTGCAGCGTTAGTAAGTGCAGTAGCATCTGTCACCACAAATGGTGCGGCAGCATCGATGACTACAGCAATGGGATTGCCCGAATATGGAGCCCTTGCGGTCCTTGCATTGGTTATGCTACTCTGTGCAAAGCTTATGCTATCCGCATCCACAAGATGGAATAATATTATCAAGTGTTCACTGGATATGAGTATTATACCACTGCTGATCTCTTTTGCCGCTATAGTAATTTACAAGATCATAACAATAATCTGATGAATATTGTTAATGAAGTAGTGCTGCTAATATAGAATATTAAAATGACGGGATTGTAGATCTCTTTGCAGCACCCTGCTTTTATTTAGCATTACAATCGTATTAGATACCCAGCTGTGCACTAAATTATATTATAATATGGTGAACAGCAGATATCCATTTATCAGAGTATTCCAAGCCCCGGCCCTAAAAGGGGTATGAGGCTGAAAAGGAAGACGTTGACAAGACCATGGGTAAGAGCAACAAAAGGCAGGCTTCGAGTTTTAATGAACATATAACCTAGTATAAGACCTACCAGTGATGCAAAAAGGACACCAGAACCTGTACCATAAGCAGAACTCATAACACCGAAAAGCAAGCTGGTAGCAATAAGTCCCACTGTGGTACCAAATACGCCTTCAAGTCTGGTTTGAATAAGAGATCTGAACATGAGCTCCTCCACCAAACCTACACAAAAGACCATGATCAGAACAATGTCCACCATATTATAGAACGACATGTTTGGCACAAGAGGAACAACAGGAACAATAAAGAACTCCGCTTCTGCTATCAGCAAACCGATCACAAATGAAAGAGGCAGGTAAAGAACAAACTTCTTGAAAGACAGACCAAGCTGTACCAGGGAAAAACTCTGATGTCTTATAATAAGGAATATGGGTATAAACAAAGGTATATAGACATAGAAATACCGATATAAGACCATTTCAGAGAATACGGGCATGGAGAAATTGACCAGCCTTAATAAAGGCAAGAGCATAAGAGCCTGCAGAGCCCATGCCATACATTTATCCTTTTGACTTACGGTGCTTATAGATACAGCTATAAGAACAAAAGTATGAAGTATGATCGCTTCCCGCCGCATTCCTGAGAACATGAAGAGTTCTGCAAACGCTATGAGTAAGATAGTAGCCAGAACAGGGCGTACCGACCTGGTGGCCAGACGGGATAATTCATGATCCTGCCGTTTTACATGAACATTATCGTCATTAGGCTGCATTATACCCCTCGCGTTACATTGACCCATAAATGAAGGTCCCTATAAGGAACAGTTAGATCATCGTTCTTGAACAGCAGGAACTCTAATTTCATGTTATCGCCAACAGAATTTGGAGTGAACATCACAGGCCTCTCCCAGGTAGCATTATGTTCCAAGCTAAAACTCTGCACATTGGATGGAATTGAAAGCGAATCATTGTTTAGTCTGATATCCATTGTATATTTAACACGCTCATATTCGTGATTGACCACACCGATGATTACCTCGCCATTATCGCCCATAGTATACTGAGTTGTATAATTCTCCGCCTTGCCATCCATACCAAGTATATAGAATTCGGTGAATTTTTCGCCCTGTTTAGGAGTAATTACAACATATGTAAGTGCCACCACTGATGCCAGTACCGAGATCACAAGAATGATAGTAAGAATACGGTCCAACCGGGATTCTGGTTGTTCGCTCAGAGGGGCTTTTAAAGATCCATACACCTCACCTGAAGACACTGAAAATGCCTTGTCAGAAGGAAGATGAGCTCTCCTGTAAACAGCAACTGCACACATAAATAGAGTAAAGACCGATAAAGAGATCAATATTGGAATGAGCCTTATACCCCAGGGTGTGTAGTTTAGCCCAAGACCTATCAGCGGTACTACGGCAATACTCAGACCGAAACCCAACGCGAGACGTTCAATGCCGTCAAGATCATCCTTTGCCGGAAAAAGAGCTGCTATTAAAGCATATCCAGGCAGGAATAGCACCATAGGCAGACCCAGCACCGTACGGACAGGAGTGGATGCCAGCTCCGGTATTAATATGAACAGGTCCGTAAGCAATACAAGAGCGACAACAATGGGAATGTCAATAGAATTTTTCCTTTTATTTGGCATGGCTATCCCTGTGATGTAATTCATAGTAATTGAATGTTTCTAACAGAGTTTTAATAAAGAGATTTAAATGGTTGCATAGAGAGGTCTATTTGCTCATTAGATTTATTATATTATTTGAATTTACTCTTCCTTGAACAATGGACAAAGTTGAAACATAATATAACTAATAATCTTTTTGCTTCTAAACATTCCATTATATTTATATGAGAATTAAACCTATTCTTTTCTAAATGGAAATACAAACTTGAGTTACTAAAAAGGTTACAGATTTGTCCTATATGGATACGTTTCCATTTGTGACGGCGTAGTTCTGGCATGACCTGAACAGTGAACCTGAGTTTTTCTGAAATATAGAAGGGGGTTTCATACATGGATAAAATGACAAAAGTTGGTATCCTTGGTGCAGCTGCTCTCATAGGTGCAGGATTGGCAGCATTGTCTGAAGAGAGAATAAGAGAGTTCGTTAAGGAAAAGGTTGATACCGGTGCCCTGAGCAAAGAGGAGGGCAAGATGCTGGTGGAAGACCTGGTCAAAGAAACAAAAAAACAGAGGCTTGACCTGGAAAAGAACATTGTCGAAAAGATACGTACGACGGTCCTGAAAGCCGACAAGGAGCTCGCGAACCTGGAGGACAGGATAGCAGAAACAAAGATCCAGGAACTTGAAGCGGAACTTGAAAGGATGAAAAACCTTCGCAAAACTGAAAAATAAGGATTGACGCCTTGCAAAAAGGCAATTATTGTCTTTCCTTTTTTAAGTATCTGGAGATTTCGTTTTTCATTAGTATTCTTACCACTATTATTGCATGTGCTTCAAGATAATGTTCCATTCCTTGCTTTTTAGACAGTAAAGTAAGTTTAAAAGAGGTTGGTATCAGGTAGCAAACCAGCCTTTTGTCCTCAGGCATATCTTTACCAGCATCAACATCACAGGCACTTCTATAAGCACACCCACTACAGTTGCAAGCGCAGCACCTGATGACAGACCGAATAGGATGGTAGCGGTTGCAATTGCGACCTCAAAATGATTGGATGCACCTATCATAGCCGAAGGAGCGGCATCTTCGTAGCTCAGATGCAGACCCTTGGAGAGCACATATCCCAGCAGGAAGATGAATGTAGTCTGGATGAACAGGGGGATAGCTATCCAGAGGATTGTAAGTGGTTGTGCAAGAATGGTCTCTCCTTTAAAGCTGAACAACAGGATGAGCGTTATCAGCAGGGCTATGATGGTCACAGGGGTAAGAAGATGAACAAAACTTGTGTTGAACCAAGCTTCGCCTTTGCTCTGTATGATTATTTTTCTGGATACATAGCCAGCTGCAAGTGGCAAAGCTACATATACACCTATGGAAAGAGCCAATGCCTGCCACGGCACCGGAAGTTTGCCCACCCCAAGAAGGAAACCTCCCAAGGGACCGTAAAGGAACAGCATTGTAAGAGAGTTGATCGCTACCATCATAAGAGTGTGAGCATCATTGCCCCTCGCAAGAAAACCCCATACCAGCACCATGGCAGTACATGGGGCGATACCCAGAAGGATACATCCTGCCAGATAACTGCGCCATAGAGGTATTTCGAGCATTTTTACACCATCTGCCAGAACTACAGTACCTTCACCATACGTTGCACCTACCGGCAGATCAAGACCAAAAGGCATTTTGACA
This sequence comes from Methanomethylovorans sp., assembly GCF_050177135.1. Classification (NCBI taxonomy): domain Archaea; kingdom Methanobacteriati; phylum Methanobacteriota; class Methanomicrobia; order Methanosarcinales; family Methanosarcinaceae; genus Methanomethylovorans; species Methanomethylovorans sp. The sequence continues at coordinate 1,353 of NZ_JBFXHJ010000038.1, read as the reverse complement.
AGGTCAGTAGCCTCCGGTCCGATAAAATCCAAAAAAAGTGTGCCCAGGAAAAAGACTGAGATAACATACATAGTAAAAGGCTTTATTGCCCAGTTGATGAACAGAGTAAGACCGACGGGTTTGAAGTGTTTCCCGGCTTTAAGCACCTCTCCAAAATCGATCTTCACCATTATGGGATACATCATGAAGAACAGACAGATGGCTATAGGTATCGAAACTACCGGCGCTTCACCGACATAGATGGACAGGCTGTCAAGATACAAAGATACACCGGGAGCAAATCTCCCAAGTAATATACCTGCAATGATACAAAGAACTACCCATATAGTAAGATACTTTTCAAAAAAACCGAGACCTTTGGGCTCTTTGGTAATACATGCTTCTGTTACCATATCTAAGCCTCTTTTTTCTTTAGATTTTATTGATATTTAGGCATCCCAGCATTTCAAACAATATTGAATGACTTCTTTTTTTACAATTATGTATCTTGTAAATATAACACCACAAGTTTGACATCAAAGTATGTTGATATGAACGCTTATATAGAATTCAGTTTTCTCTACAACATTATGAAATGTTGTCCTGTTGACAAAGACCTTAAGGAAGAATGGGAGCATGAGTTGGAAAATGAAGCAAACATAGATGAAAATGAGATCAATAAACTATGTAATGTATTCAAAGTACTAAGCAATCCCATTAGATTGAAGATCGCTTATCAACTTATTAAACAAGATTACTGTGTCACAGCATTAGTTTATGTGTTGGGGGAAAAGCAGAACCTTGTTTCGCACCATCTGGCTGTAATGAAAGAGAATGGGGTTGTTGATTCCTATAAAAGTTCCAGGTACACATATTACAAATTAAAACCTGAAGTATTCTTCATGTTAAGGGCCCGAGATATTTACCAAGAAAAATGAAAATTTGCTCAGGCCAGTTAATTAATCAGCCAGATCTTTCGTCACTCTGCAAAAAGCCAGTTCGAAGCTTACGGGCCCAGTTCTTTGTTCTTCTGAGAGGTGCAGGGATCCACGATATTCTTTTCCGACCGTGATCTCTGGATACAGCACAGGATTCCAGCAATTTGCAGATAGCTTTTGCGCCATTCAGCTGTTCTGACAACTGTCGCATTGATCGTGCATTCCCTACAAATTTCCCATTGTACACTATATCTTTGACATACATGAGCATTTCATCAGGAGAAACAGAATAATCAGGACAGTACCCCAGTTCGTTTTCCGCTATTACTGAGGCATTGTTCTGCTGTTCGGTATGGCCGCTGTCAGGAAAAGAAAGTACTGGAATGCCAAAGCTAGGGGTTTCCATCAAAGTACTGTGACCTCCCGGAGCAATAAT